>JANMLE010000815.1:0-3887 GCA_031372385.1 Planctomycetota bacterium
CGGGACAAGCCCAGTGGCGGGGAAGCTAACTCTTGCCGCTCGCCTAACAGGCCAACGATGTGGTTCCGTCATGTCGTCGGATATGCTGTCCGCCGTCGTGGTGATTGCTTGACGGGGCCGATGTGTTGAACTTCCCCAAGACCGACGCGCGCGAGCCGCGTGCGCCAACGGATTCATTGAAAGGATCGCAACATGGCGAGTCGACGCGAGTGGCTGACTTCGGTGGGGGCGCTGGCGACCATCGGGCTGGGGCCGGGATTGAATGCGGCCCTGGGTGTCGACGACGCCAACAACCCCGCCGCCAATGTCACCGACAAGACGACCACCATCAAGATCACCAAGCTCACCGCCACGCCGATGCAGCGGAAGGTGTTCCTCAAGCTGGAGACCAACCACGGCGTGACCGGCTGGGGTGAGATCGACCAGTTGGAACCGTACGTCGCGGCGACGCTGGCCCGCTCGCTGTTCGAACTGCTCGACGGCGAGAACCCGACACGGATCGAGCATCTGTGGCAGAAGATCTACCGCTCGCACCGCGACATGCGCGGTGGGCCGTTCATGACGCACACGCTGGCTGGCATCGACATGGCCCTGTGGGACATCACCGGCAAGCTGTGGGGCGTCCCCGTCTACCGGCTGCTCGGCGGACCGACGCGCGACAAGCTGCGGTTCTATCCGACCCCCAACGCCACCAAGGTCGGTGCCGGTCCGCAACCGTTCTCGGGGACGCCGCAACAGATCGAAGGGTTTGTGAAATCGGTCGAGAACGCCCGCAAGCAGGTTGGCCCGGACGGGATCGTGATGTTCGACGCGCATTGCGCCCTGCCGCCGCCGTTCCTGATTCAACTCGCCTCCGCCATCAAGCCGTACGACCTGCTGTACATCGAAGAGCCCGCGGTCCCCGGCAACATCGAAGTCTTCAAACGGCTGAAGCAGCACATCAGCATCCCGCTGGCGGTCGGTGAGCAGGCGCGCACGATCTGGGATGTGATCACCTACCTGCACGAAGGGGTCGCCGACATCCTGCAAGTGGACTGCGCCCACACCGGAGGCATCACACAACTGCGCAAGATCGCGATCCTCGGCGAGGCATACCACGTGCCGATCGCACCGCACTGTGTGACGACCGATCTTGGGGCGACCGCCAGCCTGCATTGCAGCGCCGCCGTCCCGTTCTTCCTGATCCACGAGTACTACCCGAGCATCTCACCGCCGGGACTGGTGACGAAGAACTGGTCGATCGACAAGGACGGCTATGCCTCGCTCCCGCAGGGGGTCGGCCTGTGCTGCGAAGTGAACGAAGCGAAGCTGGCCGAACTCGCCCAGATGCCGAGCAAGCCCGAATGGCCCACCCGCGGCCGCCTGCCCGACGGCTCGATCGCCGACTACTGACACGCGGCCCACGACCTAAAGAGGCACCCGTGAATCACGCGAACCGGCGCGAATTCGTTCGCTTCGACGACCCTTGGAAACGCGCCATCTGCGAGAACGAACGCCTCAAGCAGAAACTGTTAAAGCGTCCACCTCAGCCCATCGCAAACTTTCCGGCCAGCGCGTCGCGTTCGATGTCGAGCACCTTGTTCAGTCGTCGGACATGACGCTCTTCGCAGGTGAACTCGGCGTTGATGAAGGCCCGCACCAGTTCCACGGCGACTTCTTCGCCGACGATCCGCGATCCCAGGCAGAGCACGTTCATGTCGTCATGCTCGACCCCCTGGTGAGCCGAATAGATGTCGTGACAGACCCCGGCACGGATACCAGGAATCTTGTTCGCCGCCACGCTGATCCCGACCCCGCTGCCACAGAGCAAGATCCCCCGCTCCGCCCGCCCGGCGAGGATCGTCTCCCCCACCTTCCGCGCGAAGTCCGGGTAATCGACCGAACAGTTCGAATCGGTCCCGCAATCGACAACCTCATGCCCGGCCGCCTGAATGGCCGAGACGATCCGCTGCTTGAGCGGAAACCCACCATGATCACAACCGAGGGCAATACGCATGACTGAATAACCAAATTGTCGGATCGGTGAGATCGCTAACGTGAGGCGATGCCATGGACTTCCGTGAGCAAATCGCCCAACACGTCCGCTCCCCTTCGAGCATTGAATCGTGCAAGTTCAAAGACGTTGTGTAGCAGTGATGAGCTACCATCCACGGTCGGAATACTGTTCAGCGTTTGAATCGGTCGCGATTTCGAGTTCAACAATGTCGCCTCGTAGAACGGGATCGGAATCCCATCCTCATTCTCTTGGTACCGCTTCTCAATTTGCACTCCGCCTGACTTCAAGAGGGTCAGGAAGCAATCTTCGTCGGCCGCCTCACGCCATTCCACCTTCCCCCTCTCCGTGAGTTCGCGAAGTTCGCCGAGCAAGTCAACAAATCTGTTCTCGATCATTCCAACCTCCGTATCGCTTCGGTCACTCGCGACTTGACCCGGATGAGACACGTTTTCAACTCTCGAAATTGAGACGAAGCTTTTTCAGTGCGCGTCACTGGATTGTAAAAACCTGCGATCCAAGTCCGAATCCAGATTTTTTCGTCCTTCTCGAAAATCGAATCATCCGAGATTTCAGCCAATGCATCTCTCAACTCGTCGCATCGCCGTTTTGGAAATGTCGCCCCCGTGGCGTTCACCGCTTCTTGGACATGGTGAATACAACGTTCCAGAACGAGTGACAACTGGAAAAGCCGTTGCCTTGTTTGAGCACGTTGAACCAATGTTGTTGCTGCCGCCGACTGCTTCCACGCCACTATTGAAATCACCAAGCCGACGACACTCGCAACGTTTCCCCAATTTGCGGCCCACCAATCCATTTGACGTAATCCTTCAGCAGCAATTCCGCAATCGACTCCAATATCGTCCGGTGGAGAGGATTGGATTTGTCAGGATCACCTGGAACGCCATTCGGCAAACCTTTGGCGCACGTCTGCCTGAGTAATGACACGACCATCTTCAGCCGCCTGTTGTCCTCGCTCAATGGCCACGAGAATCTGCAATTCCTCAATGGCTTCGGCCAGCGTGATCCCTTCAGGGAGGTCGCGGGCGAAGTACATGAGAAGTTCCTTTGTCGACATCGCGGTCTGGCTGGTCATGAGTGGCCTCCTTCGACTCGATTATGGCAGGTCGCTCTTTCCCATCAAGTACTTGTCGCATTCGCGGGCCGCGCCGCGGCCTTCGTTGATGGCCCAGACGATCAGGCTTTGGCCGCGGCGGCAGTCGCCGGCGGCGAAGACGCCGGGGACGTTCGTGTTGAACTGGCCGTGAGTGGCTTCGTAGTTTGAGCGGGGATCGAGCTTCACGCCCAACTGCTCGGCGACCGGAGATTCCGGACCGAGGAAGCCGAGAGCCAGGAAGACCAGGTCCGCCGGGATTTCCTTCTCGGTGCCGGGAATCACCTTGAACGGCGGAGCTGGCTCGGCCTTGGCGATTCGCAGGGCACGGACTTCGCCCTGGTCGTTGCCGAGGAACTCGACCGTCGTCGTGCTGAACAAGCGCGGATCTTCGCCGAACACGGCGGCGACTTCGGCGTGACCGTAGTCGACACGGAAGATGCGCGGCCACTGCGGCCACGGGTTGTTCGCCGCGCGCTCGGCGGGTGGTTCGGGAACGATCTCCAAGTTGATGAGGCCCTTGCAGCCGTGACGCATCGACGTGCCGATGCAGTCGGTCCCCGTGTCGCCGCCGCCAATCACCACGACATGTTTGTCTTTCGCGTTGATGTACTTGCCGTCGGACAACTGTGAATCGAGCAGGCTCTTCGTGTTGCCGTGCAGGAACTCCATCGCCATGTGGATTCCCTTCAACGGCCGGCCGGGAATGGGCAGGTCGCGGGGCTTGGTCGCGCCGGTCGCCAGCACGATCGCGTCGAACTGCTCGCGCAGATCCATCGG
>JANMLE010000816.1:0-2181 GCA_031372385.1 Planctomycetota bacterium
CGTGGGCGCCGGGGATGTAGTACAGGTAGCGGCCCGTCGGATCGGCGGCAATCGCGGCGACGTACTGGTTCACGCCAACCGCGGCCGGACCGAGTTCCTCGATCCGCTCGGTCTTCACATCGAACGAGTACAGCCGCGAACCGGTGTTCTGCTGGCCGAATGAGACCACGTAGATCAGGCCCTGCGGCGTCTCGGCCGTGGCGGCGCGAATGCTAATTTCACCCGGAATCATCGAGGGAGGCTTGCCGTCGGCCGGGTCGAAGCGCATCAGCGGCGAATCGTCCTGGCCGGGGACATAGTAGACCCGTCCGGTCGACGACGACACGAGCATCGCCCGCGCGGGACCATCCGGTCCGACGAACCGCATCTTCCGTTGGCCCAGATCGTACGCGAAGAACTGAATGCCGATCGGATCGGACGCCTCACCCGGTGCCGTGCTGCCGTAGTACATCATCCGGCGCGCGTCGAGTTCCCCGGTCGGCAGACAATGGTTCGGGATCAGACCCCGCGCGATGATTTCCGAGGTTCCCGTTTTCGGATCGGCCCGCAGCAGCCAGTCGCCGGTGTAATGATTCGCCGCCGTCGTCGCCTTGGTCGAACCGCGATGCGTGCTGAAGTACAGCCATCCGTCCGATCCCATCATCACGTGGCTGTGAATCTTCCCTGGTGTGTAGTGCCCGTCCGGCAGGTCGATCAGCTTTCGCACATCGCACAGCCGGCGAAACGACTTCGCCTCGGGATTGTATTCGTAGACGAACGCATTCCCCTGCGGAGCCAGATGATCGCCGATCGCCGAGTAATACCGTCCGCTGGCGAACGACCCGTTCCCCCAGTTCGACCACGGCTTCCCTTCATAGGTCTGACCGGGGAAGTACAGCAGGTCGACCTGGGG
Organism: Planctomycetota bacterium; assembly: GCA_031372385.1. Lineage (GTDB taxonomy): Bacteria > Planctomycetota > Planctomycetia > Planctomycetales > Planctomycetaceae > Schlesneria. The sequence goes on from JANMLE010000816.1 coordinate 893, forward strand.
CGGCACCTTCGCCATGCCAACTCCGCTGGCCAGGTTCGCGGCAGGGTCCAGAAACTCCGCCGCCGTGACGGACACAAACGGCACGTCACCCGGCAGCGTGGGCGGAAACGTGAGTGCCGCCGGAACGGCGCGCTGCGGTGCCTTGGAACGGGCCGTCTCCCCGGCGTCTTCGGCACGGGCAACAGCCACCACCAGCAGCAGCAGAACGGAAATCGATCGGAGAATCATGGGGAATGACTTTCGAGTACGCGCCGCTGGAATCGCAGCAGTAAACTTCGACTCCGGATCTGGTGGTCCGCACCTCGGCGAAACCAGCCGTAGTTTACCTCACGCGGCCCGGACTGAGTCGTTTAACCCTGAGCCAACCGCGAAGGTATCGGGTGTCGCATCGCGTCCTCGCGCGAGACCGCGCCGATCCGGCCCGCGTCGAAGTCGGCGAGGCGTTGCTGAGCCTCATCCGCCCACAGACGGTCGATGCCCTCGCGCGAGAGTGCGGCTTCATCGCGACTCGTGTCCTCCAAACTGAGCAGCAGCCGGTACGTCAATTTCGCGCGTTCGCGCTCATTCCAACCGAGAACCGTGGAAATCGTTTCGTCCTCAGTTCGCGGATTCACGGTCGTTTCGATGTCTCCCATTTCCCAATCTCCTCGCCGAAGAACGGTTGTGTGGCACACTCAGAGGGGGATCGGTTCCACCGACGGCCCCCTCACCGTAGTGCTGTGTCACACCTGAGATTTCGGGTTGAGTTCATCAGCTAGCCCACGGTTATACCGCACGCGGATGAAATTGACGTAGGTCAGGCTTTCCAGCCTGACGGAACAACTCGTGACCGTGTCTGGCTGTAAAGCCTGACCAACGACTTTGGAAAATGTGCCATTGCTTCCCGCGCGAGGTATAGAACCGGACGCTAGCGCGTTCCGGCTGATTTGCTGAACCCGAAAATCAAGACGTGACACAGCACTAGCCCTTTCCCCCACAAAGCTGGGGGAGAGGGGACAAGAACTCGAACGTGCGCTGTCGTACTACATGAATCAAGACCATCTCCACCACGTTGACCGTGCCACTGCTTGTCAGCTTTGTGTTTGGACCGGAGTCAAGGGTAACAGGTGTTCGGGGACAGGGGTGACACATTGCTCTGACTCTGGAATGGGGTGGCAGCGACGGAGTGAGCGGAGCGAACGCAGTCGCTGCCACCCCCATTCGCGCCGTCCGAGACCCCCGGCAGTCGACGGACCACCCGTCGTTTTTCTGCCATCTCTTTCAAATTCAACTCGCCCAGGCATTGCGGC
>JANMLE010000823.1:0-6917 GCA_031372385.1 Planctomycetota bacterium
GTCGAGTCCATAGACCGTGTTGTGCGCCCCCGACTTCGGTTCGATCTTCGCGACGACGTCGCCCGTCAGGCCGTCGACAACGTGCCAGTGGTCCTTTTCAAACGAGGGGACGTACAGGTTCCCACCGTCCGGCGCGATCGCCATCCGGTCACAGCCCCCGTCGTATGCCTTCTCCCACAACAGCTTCCCGGAAGCCAGGTCGAGGCATTGCAGTGTCTTGATCGTCGAGACGTACAACCGCTTCGTCACAGCACTGGCGCAGACCCCCTTCACATTGATCGGCTTTCCAGCGTCATCAAGCCCCGCGGTGGGGATCCGCTTGACGAACTTGTGCCCGGCGTCGATGTCGAACACCAGCACGCCGTGACCGCCATATTCGAGATAGTTGCGGACACCGGGAACCGCGACATACAGCATCCGCCGCACCGCAGATTCATCGGCAGCGATCGCGGGAACCGCCAGCGACGACGCTTGAACAATCAGGACAATCACGATGGCGACGAGTTGGCGAAGCGAGTTCATGATGTTCCCTCAAGAAAAGTGACCGAAGCCGGCGAGATTGTGATGCAACGCCACCAGAGAAGCGAGCATCCGGGTCGGTGAGGCCTGATACGGGGGAACGCGGGATGCTTTCGTCGTTTAACCCTGAGCCAACGGCGAAGGCGGAGCGGGCAGACGCGCCCGTCTCCGCTGGCACGGTTGGCATGCTCATCGGGGCGCTGGCACCCGACACCTTCGCCGTTGGCTCAGGGTTAAACGACCGAGTCTGGACCGCGTGCGGTACACGTCGGGGTCAACTCAGACAAACACCCGCTGGCACGTCGGCTACAGCGCGGGATCGTGGTCGGTGAACTGCGGCGGGTTGGCGTAGAACTCGGTCAGGTCGAGCTTGCCGTGGGACTCGGCTTCGAGCAGTTGCAGGCGTTTTTCCAAACGTTGCATTCGCTGTTCGAGCAGCGGCGGCAGTTGCAGTTCGCGGGCGGATTTGGAACGGGGAACCGCGGGATAACCGAGTTGCCGTTGCAGGGCGCCGAACAGGTAGAGCGGATCTTTGCCGCGGTTGGCTCGGGCGATCCGGCCCTCCTGGCGACCGAACAGGATGCGGGACGACGGCGTGTAGTCGGGGCCGGCCGTGCGGCGGCGTTCTTCGACGTACGCTTCCGAACGGTAGTAGATCAGATCCGCGAACTCGACCGATCCGAGCTGCGTGCGCGCCTTCAGAATCCAATTTCGCCAGTCCTCGTCGAACAGGGGATCGGCGGCCATCGCCGCCATGCCATCGTGGTAGCCCAGCCGGTTGCGGGCGATGCATTCAAACTGAAACACGAACAAGCCGGCGGGCGACGGAGTTTCCGCGCGGTACTTCGCCTCCCGCTCCAACACCTGTAAGGCAATACGTTGGTCGAACTTCGACCGGTCCTCTTCGGCGCGGGCCATGACGAACGCCTGAAACGGCGCGAAGTAGTGGGCCAGATGCGACATCCCCCCACAGATCCGCCCGCTGTGCATCAGCTCACCGCGCAACACATCGATCGCCATCGGGAGCTTGGTCGTGGCGAGGATCTCTTCGCGAATGCCCGACAGGATCTCCTGCGATGGCAGGTTCTCGTCCAACCGTTCGTGGAAGGCGCGGAAGAAATACGCCTGTTCGATGTACTCTTCGCGATCAAGCAGCGACATGGGAGTCTCGATGGATGACGGAATAGCCGCGGTCGGATTCATCACTTCGGCGCGGGGGGACTGTTGCGGTCGGGGGCGTCGAGAAACGCCTGCAGGATGATCTGCGCCGCCAGACGGTCCAGACGTTCCTTGCTCTTGTTCGGGGAAATCCCCTGCGTCCACAGCAGGACTTCCGCCTCGGTGGAGGAATGGCGCTCATCCCAAAACGCAACCGGCAGCCGCGACTGTTCCGCCAGCCAGTCACCAAACCGCCGGACGACCGCCGCCTGATCCCCTTCGACGCCGCTCAGCCGCACCGGCAGGCCCAGCACGAATCCGACCGCGCGGTAGTCGTCAATCAGTTCCCGCAGGTGCTTCAAGTTCTGTTCGGGCGTGCGCACCGTCCAGGTTTCGACGGGCACCGCGATGGTCTGGTCCGCATTGCAAACCGCCACGCCCAGGCGCTTCGTTCCAAAGTCCAAACCAAGCAGCGCGCCGTGCGTGGGAACCTGGATCGGCGCGAGATCCGCGGGAATCGATGAGTCCGGAGGTTGTGTCATGCCGCGATTGTTCGACGTCGCTCGGTTGGCGTCAACCAGACACGATGGAATGAGGTTTCGACGAGTCTGAGAAGTATCAACCGCGGATGACCCAGCGCGGCTTCACTTCGTTCAGCCGCAACCAAAGGGGAAGAAGAATCGCCAAGTCCTGGTATGACAGGACAAAGGAAAGCCCAGAGGGAACCACGGAAGCCACGGAAGGACACGGAAAAAACAGCCGCCCGGTGGTCTGCAATCCACTGGTTCAGCGTCGCTCACCTCATTCGTAGTCTTTCTGCCACATTTTTCCGTGATTTTCCGTGCCTTCCGTGGTTCCTGTCCTTCGGCCCTGGCATTTCAACCTCGTCAAGAATTTGCGCGCCCTGCGAAGAAACCAAACGTTAGTAGTATGGATCTCGCGGATCTCGACTCTTCGCATCCGTGTCATCCGCGCGATCCGCGGTCAATTCGTTTGTGTGAGGCGGATGGGTTCAACAGACTGCAAAACCGGGGTGATTAGCATGACCTGCCAATGTCTTGCGACCGTCGACCGGCAAGGTTTCGCCAATCCGTGCGGCGTGAGTCAGGACGGGCCGGCTCGCTGTCGGCAGCGGTGGACATCGGCGTTGGGGTTGAATTTCGCAACTTGTGGGACTGTAATGTCCCCGTCCTTCGACCAATGGGTGTCGGAGTCGTCGCGCCGGGTTGCAGTTCGTCTCCCGTGGTGCTTTGCGACGAAAGGAATCTACATCGCTCGAACGCGAACGATTCGCGAATCGGGCAGTCTGAAGCAAGGGCGAGTGGTTCAATGCGCAAGGTTTACCTGGTTTGTTCGCTGCTGTTGGCGTTGGGTGCGTCGATGTTCGGGTTGGGCTGCAATGGCGGCAAGCAGCCGGTTCCAGAGATATCCACCGGCACGGCTCCCATCAGGACCGGACCCGCTCCGAAGCTGGACGACAAGTCCGCCGATGCGTCGAAGGCAGACGGGGCGAAGGACGACACCAAGAAGGCAACCTCGAAGAAGGTGACGTCACGCAAGCCGAAGTCGTCCGGTGCCGGTTCGACGACCGGGGGCGGTGTCGAAGTGCCGACCGACCCGGCTGGCGGAACCACCGAAAAGCCCGCGGCCAAGCCGGAAGACAAGCCCAAAGAGGCGACTCCGGAAGCCAAACCGGAACCGAAGCCCGAGGACAAGCCCGAGGCGAAGGCTGACGAGAAGAAGCCCGAATAGTTGCCGCGTCCCGTGAATCGACAGCGGTCGGCCGGGAACGATTCTCCATTCGGCCCGCATCAATCAACGGTGAGTTGTTCCATGCGACAGGTCTCTTTGGTTTGCTCACTGTTGATGGCGTTTAGCGCGTCCCTGTTTGGCTTGGGGTGCGGTGCCACCAAACCCGATGACGCGGCGAAGGCGCAGCATCGGGCGTTGGCTTTGGGGTGGATGCCTGCCGAGACCGAAGTGCTGATTCACGTGAAGGTCGCCGAACTCTGGAAAGCGCCGTTGCTGCAGGGGCTTGTCCACTCCACACGGGCGGCGCAGATCGTCGAGGATCTGCAAAAGAACACGGGGCTGACACCCGCCGACATCGACAGCGCGACGATCGGCGCCGCGGATCTGGCGGGGATTCAATCCGCAGTCATGGGGCAGTTCGCGGGAATGTCGACGTCGCGGTTTTCCGCGAGTGCGATCATCGTCATCCGTACCAGGAAACCCGTGTCGTTGGATGAGATTCTGAAAGCATCCGACGAGATCAAGGGGGCGACCTACAAGTCGAAGAGATACTTCGAAACCGTCAGCGGCGACGCATTCGGCGGATGGATCGCGGATTCGACGACGGTCGTGTTGGCCCCGGTCGCCGATCTGAAAGCGGCAATGGACCGCGGTGAGACGATGACGCCGCGAAAAGAACTGATGTTCATGGACGCGGCGTCGCATGTCGTCATGATCGTCGCCCCCAAGGATCCCAAATTCCTGAGCAAGGGAATGGGCGCACCGCCACCGGGATCACCCCCTGAAATGGTCGCGATGCAAAAGGTGCTGGCGGAATCGCTGCCGGCCTATGGGATGGGGATCAACATCCGCGGCGGCATTGCGCTGCGATCATCGCTGATGCTGGGGAATTCCGCGGGTGCCGACACGGTGAAGGCCGGATTCGACTCGGTCATCACCGACGGCAGGAAGCAGTTTGCCTCCATCAAGGGATTCGTGGCACCCGATCTGGCGGAACTGGGTGAGATGCTGCTCGGCAACGCCAAGGTGGAAACGCAGAACCAGGTCGTCACCTTCTCGACCAACGTTCCCGATTCCGCCCAACAAAAGCTCGAAGAAGTGCCGCCCATGCTGCTGGGGATGTTCGGCTTGGGGGGCGGGCCGGGCGTGTTTGGCAATGGCCGCGCGGCAGAGATGACACCGGCTCCGAAAAGGACGACGGGACGCAAGGTGACCGGACGCAAGCCCAGGGTTTCCGGCGTCGGTTCGACGACCGGGGGTGGCGTCGAAGTTCCCTCCGAGCCCGCCGGCGGAACCACTGAAAAGCCGGACAAGAAGGACGAAGACAAGTAGTCGCGATTCGTTCGCCGCTGCAACAACCCAACAGGCGCGGCGCTCATTACTCGTTCACGTCAGCGCTTGAGAAACTCTCTCTCGCGCAGCCAATCTTCGCAGCGTTTCGGCCAGGTCGACGCCACGTGTTCACTGGCTCGCAGGCCGAATCCGTGGCCGCCCGTGGAATAGATGTGCAGATCCGACGCGACGCCGGCCTTCTTCAATGCCAGAAACAGTTGCACGCTGTTCTCACAGGTGATGCCATCGTTGAATGCATGGGCCAGAAACATCGGGGGCGTCTGGTTGGTCACGACCAGGTCGGGCTTCAACTGCCCCTTCGCATTCACCAGGTAGGCGGGATACACGAGCACCACGAAGTCGGGGCGGCACGCGGTCTCATCGACGGCATCGGCCGGGTCGTACAGGCGAGTTCCCGATTTGATCGCCGCATTGGCCGCGGCGGAACCACCGGCGGAGAAGCCGAGCACGCCGATGCGGCATGGGGTGAGATCCCACTCGGCGGCGCGACTCCGCACGACGCGAATCGCGCGCTGCGCATCCTGGGCCGGTGCCAGCCACGGAACGTCACGCTTCGACGTCGGTGTCCGGTACTTCAGTACAAACGCGGTGACTCCGATCGAGTTGAACCATTCGGCGACTTCCAGGCCCTCCTTGTTCCAAGCGAGGATGTTGAAGCCGCCTCCGGGACAGATCACCACGGCCGTTCCGTTCCGTTTCTCTTTCGGCGGAAGATGGACGGTCAACGTGGGCTGGCTGACATTCGTCACCCGCGTCACCGGTGGGTTTTCGCCGGGCTTGTTCGGCTGAACCTCCTCGGGTCCGATGTCGACCGTTTCCCCCGGCGCCTTCCCTGGCCAAACCTGGATCACGGTTGGCTCATCGGACCAGCCGACCCGAGCCACGCAGACCACAACTACCAACACACCCAACTTGGAGATCATTCGCATTTGGGGTTCCCAATTCGCACATCAAGGGATTCACAACGACGCCACGCGGACACTCTGCCAAAGGGGGATCGGGTGTTCAAGCAACTCGTATTGTCGGGGCATGACGCTGCGAATCGGCCGGCGATGGCGATCATTTCCGCGGAGGACTGGCGACTGTCGCGGACTACTTCGAGTTTGAAACTTGACTCATTGAGGCAAGTTCTTGTTCTTGACTTCAAAGTAGCCTTCATCGCTCCGCGTGAAGACAGCCGTGCGCGAGTTCAACGCTGATTGTTCCAGCGGCCTCTCCACTGACTCGGCAATCTTCACGCGGAGCGATGAAGGCAACTTTGGCCTGAGGCGACGCCTCGCCGGATTCATCCGCCTTGACCATTCCCACCGGCTGATCCGATTGCCACAATCTCACCGCCAACCGTTCGCTGACGCCTGCGAACATCGAACGCAATTCACCCCCGAGCTGACCGACAGGGAGCATGGCCGATGCCGACCAACGTCTGGAAGAATGGGTTCCGAACGACTGGAGCGTGGTTGATCGCGGGGATGATCCTCGCGGGCTGCAGCAGTTCCAACCGTGCGCCCGAGCCGGCCGCGGCACCGATCGAAGTCGCCGCAAGCACCACCAGTCCGCCGAAAGGAGACGCCGAGGAAATGGACGAAACGGAAGAAGGCGTCCTCCTCGTTGGCGAAGGGCTCTCTAGTCCGCCGAAAGGAGACGCTGAGGAAATGGACGAGACCACTGCGAAGGAACCCGCCGGCCCCGTGGACTACAACCCCCTGACGCCCGACGAGGAACGGGTCATCATCCGCAAGGGGACGGAGAGGGCGTTCGTGGGTGAGTACACCGACCTGAAGGAGCCCGGCGTCTTTGTCTGCCGCCGCTGCAACGCGCGGCTGTACGATTCGAAGGACAAGTTCGACAGCCACTGCGGCTGGCCCAGCTTTGACGATGAGATTCCCGGCGCCGTCAAGAAAGTCCCCGACATCGACGGTTCACGGACCGAGATCCTGTGCCAGAACTGCGGCGGGCACTTGGGCCACGTGTTTCTCGGCGAGCGCCTCACCAAGAAGGACACGCGCCACTGTGTGAACTCGCTGTCGATGAAGTTCTATCCGCAAGGGAAGACGCCGCCGCCGGTCATCAAGAAAGAGGATTGAGTGGCTATCCGAAAAGCCGCCGTTGCCAGGGGGTCGGGAGTCTTTTTCATG
>JANMLE010000848.1:0-1256 GCA_031372385.1 Planctomycetota bacterium
GCGCTGGGTGACGTGGACTATGACTCCCTGCCGGACAGCCAGACTCCTACCGCTCCAAAGAAGAAGTTCGGCCGAAACCTGGCCGCGGTTCGCGGCGACGGCTGGCGCGGCTGGGGGCCGTTGGACGCCACACGCGGGGAAGTGGCCTCGATCGACAAACTGTTCCGCGGGATCTACGGAGCAGAGGGTGTGACCCTGTTGGAGAAGAGCGATGCGAGTGAGAAGCGATTCCGGCTGGAAGCACCCCGGCACAAGATTCTGCACGTGGCGACGCACGGGTTCTTTGCGCCTGAAATGCTTCGATCCGCGCTGAAGGACACTGTCGATCGCGGCTCACGGTACAACGAATCGGACTCGTCGCGCCGGTTCGCCGGATACCCTCCCGGCCTGCTGTCGGGCCTGGCATTGGCGGGCGCGAATCAGGTGCCGGACAGTGAACGCGACGACGGCATCCTCACCGCCTTAGAGGTCGAAAGCCTCGACCTGCGCGGCGTCCAATTGGTCGTCCTGTCCGCCTGCGAAACCGGTCTCGGCGAAGTCGCCGGTGGCGAGGGCTTGCTCGGCCTGCAACGCGCCTTCCAAGTGGCCGGCACGCGCAGTGTCGTGGCCAGCCTGTGGCAGGTCTCCGATGATGCCACCCGCGCGCTGATGGAACGCTTCTATGACAACCTCTGGCAGAAGGAGATGAGCACGCTGGAATCGCTGCGCGAGGCCCAGCTCTGGATGCTGAAGGAAGGCCAACACCGCGGTTTGGTCCGCACCGACCAGCCCAAGACGGACGACGGTTCCCAGCGCACGCCACCGTTCTTCTGGGCCGCCTTCGTCCTCAGCGGCGACTGGCGGTAAGGGGCGGCGCATGAATAGATGCTGGGATGTGGCGATCGCAAACCGTAGCATGGACGCCTCGTCCGTGCGGCACATCGTGAGCAACTCATCGTGAGCATCTGTAGAATTGGCCCGCACGGACGAGGCGTCCATGCTACGGCTGATATTGGTGCGCCGGTCCTACGCGACCGGCCATTTCGGGTCGAACGAGAAACGAGATTGTTGATGATTCGAATGTCTCGCAGATGTTGGTGGCGGACCGTCGCCGGGCGAATTGCTCGCTCGCTGCTAGCGTCTGGAATGACGTGGTGCCTCACCGCCGCGTCGGCCGAGGACTCGCCGCCCAAGCGGGAATTGACCGCCGTTCAACAGGATCGATTGAAGGAGCGGGATGCCTTCAAGCAGCAATGCCGCGAACATCGCCAGTCGGG
>JANMLE010000868.1:0-5394 GCA_031372385.1 Planctomycetota bacterium
CGTCCTTCGAGAAACACCGATGACGGAACCCCGTTGAGTACATGGTTGGGTTGAACCTTTTCCCAGGGTAGCTCGCTTCGCTCGCAACCCTGGGCTATGAGACGCAACTCCTTCGGAGTAAATGCAAATGCGAAATCTGCAAACTTGGAACTACTGACTTTGCAATTATCAATTTGCACTTTGCAATCTCTTCACAAACTTGACTCCATGAGTCAAATTCCGGACTCGAAGGAATCCACCCACCCACACGGCGTTGTTTCGAATCGCCTCTCATCGCATCTGGTTCGCTTTGATGGGTGGTTGCGGTTTGCGTTTCATACTGGGAAGTCGCAGCCACGACTTGGATGACTGCTCGGCCTTGTGCGCGGCGACCGGTTGGACGACGGTCCGCGCCGAACCGGTCGTATCGCGGCGAAGGCTGTTGGTGGCCTGCGGTGAAAGGGGCACATACACCGGGTCTTCGGTTTCCGGCATGTCGAGCGGCGCTTCGGGCAATCCGCGAAAGTAGAGCTCTTTGTCGGTCGGTCTCCGACTCTCGTCACCGGGGAGCGGCAGGGGACACTCCGAATCGTCGCGCGGATGGACCAGGCGCGGCGTCACGATGACGATCAGTTCGAGTTCCCGCTCTTCATGCCGGACCCGCCGAAAGACCGGACCGACCAGTGGAAGGTCTCCCAAGAAGGGAACCTTCTGGATCTGCGAGTCGCTTTCCGTCTGTAACAGGCCGCCAAGAACGAGCGTTTGCCCCGGTTCCATCTCGACTGTGGTGTGAATGCGCTGTGTGATGAACTGCGGGATTTGGTTGCCGCCGACATTGATCGCCTGTGTGAAATTCACCGAACTGTGCTCGGGAACCAGATCAAGGCGGATCTTGTCCGGCCCCAGAATGACCGGCACAAAGTTCAGGCGGGTGCCGAACTTCTTGAAGTCCACGCTCGGTGTCGACAGCGCGCTGGTCTGATACGGAAACGGCTGTTCGCCCCCGACCAGAAACTCGGCCGGCCGGCCGTTGAGTGTCACCAGGATCGGCTTGGCGAGAACCTTGGCGACCCCCTGGAGTTGCAGTGCCTCGATCTGGGCCATGAACTGCTGGGCACTGTTTGTCACGCCGACAAACGCCGTGGATGCGGGCGTGATGACCGAAGACGCTGCGCCGCCCACGGACTGAAAGGCATTGCCGCCGGCCGCCGCGGCGGTGTTGGAGACCCCGGACGCGATCGGCGTGATTCCACCGATGTTGCCGAGTTGGCTTCCGGCGAAGGCGTTCTTGCCGGCATACTCGAAGTTCAGCCCCAGCCGCCGCAGCTCTGACCGGTCGACGCGGGCAATCACGACTTCGAGCTGGACCTGCATCACTCCGGCCACCTTGATGCCGTTGATCACCTTTCCCTGGCGACCGACGAAGTCTTGAACGAGTTGCAGAATCTCTTCCACTTCACCGGGAGATTCGACCGACCCGTCGACAATGAGCATGTGATCGCCGGCCGCGGTCACCTCGACGCTGGACAGGGGGAACTGCCGCGCGATCAACGCTTCAATCTGGGCGACACTGGGCGTGATCTTGAGGCGGTATTTCTTGACGCCCCGTTCGCCGAGCAGCGTCATTTCCACGACTCCCAGCTTTCGCCCCACCACGCGGATCGAATCGGACGGCTTCGACATCATCCCGTCGGTGCGCGAGGCTCCGAGCACCAGGATGAAATCATCGCGGTTGGTGACGACTTGCAGCGTCTTGCCAATTTGCTCGAAGGCGCGCAGCGTGAAGATTTCGCTCAACGGGAATTCAATCTGCGACATCGCGGTGTCGGAGAGTGATCCAGAAAATGGGCTGCCGAAGCCAAACGGTGACGGACCATTCATTCCGGAAGGCGGCCCTGAAATATTGGGCGGCTCTTGGTTGCCAGGCGTAATTGTCTCTTCTCCCAATGCCGGCGGCTTTCCAGGCGGAGCGTTCGGAAGCTCGGTGCGCGGCTTGGTCCGTGGCGGAAATGGCGGCTGATCGGGCGGCGTGTCGTCAAACGCGAGTTCACTGCCGGTTGATCGATCCTCGGCACGCCGCCAGAACTCGTCCACGACGATTGGCTTGGGTTCCGCAATCGGCAACTTCCCATCCAAACGAAGCTGTCGAGCGGCAATGCGCGGAGTTGCCTCGGTTTGCGGGGGAGCCGTGGATGCGGATCCGGGGGCCATCCACAGGGCAAAGCCAAGGGAGCAGACTCGCCATGCAAAACCCTGATTCTTGCCATGACGCCACAAGAATCCCGGCATGTTGGATCTCCGATTGGACAATGACGACTCGGCTGCGACTCCATCTCTATCGTCTGGCAGTCTGGGAACACTTTAGCGGTCAGGCATGCTTTGACGCATTTTCCGATTGTGCCGCCGTCCGGCGAGGATCATGGCGGCCGGTGGATGCACGCCCTCTCACCGTTCTCAGGGCCTGTACCACTCGCGGCGGAAATTGACGTAGCTGAATTCGCAAGAATTCAGCCTGTCCACTGAATTCTTGCGAATTCAGCTACGTCGCGCATCGGTCATTTCTGGCCGCTTGGAGTATTTCTGAGAATGGATCGCGACGGCGGCTTTTCGGACAGCCTCGCAACAACGGGTCGGTGGCGACGAAGGGTCGCCGCGTACCGACTTTCTGCCCGTTGTCCGTTGCATGAACGACGCCGCCCCGCAACAACACTGAGGTCGAGTCTTGCCATTTTTTGGAATGCGGTGATTCATCACCGCTTTCCTTTCTGGATCGGCCAACTCATTTTTGACAACCGCGTGTGCGGCTGCGTCTTTCCACAATGCCAACCCGCACAAGAAACAACACCTCACGCGGCCGAAGGTGAGTCGTTTAACCGCGTGGGCATCGCCCCGCGTGTGAGGGGTGATTCACGCTCAAAACACGCGGGGCGATGCCCACGCGGGTCAACGAAAACATCTCATTCATGCCCGCGAGCGGTATAAAACGGCGATGAATCGCCGCAGTCCAAAACCATTGTCATGTCGTTAACGGACGGCATTCGACGGAAGTGAACCGTGGCATGTCCGGAGAATGCCGGACAGACGTTTAATGAAAGGGACGACCGGTCGTGAGTTTCCAACTGAGTGCGAATCCGGATGACGACTCGGCATTGCTGGCGACGTGGATCGAGGGGATTCGAGTGGGCGATCAAGCGGCGGCCGCGGCGTTGGTGCGACACTACGAACCTGAGGTCCGACGCTTTGTCCGGTTCCGATTGACCGATCCCCGGTTGAGGCGATTGTTCGATTCCGTCGATGTCTGCCAATCGGTGATGGCCCGCTTTTTCGTCCGCATCCAGACCGAACAGATCACCGTCGAACATCCGCTGCAGTTGCTCAAGCTGTTGATCACGATGGCCAGGAACTCGTTGCTCGATCAGGTGCGCAAGGCCAGGGTTCGGCGAACGGTGCAGGGAACCGGAACGGAAGATGAGATGACTCGACACGCAGATCCGCGAGCCGGACAGGCGGAGCAGATCGAACGCGCCGATTTGGTCGCGTTGATTCGCAGCCGGTTGAAGTCCGACGAACAGCAGGCGCTGGATCGATGGCTGCACGGCTGCGGGTGGGAGGAAATGTCCCAAGAGTTCGCGTGCGAGCCGGATGCTCTCCGCAAGCGACTGACGCGGGCGCTGGATCGAGCCGCGAAAGAACTCGGATTGCTGGAAGACAAGGATGCCTAGTACGCATCCACCAGTTGCGGTCGTTCCTTCCTGTCCCCTCGCCCCTCGCCTTGGAGGGGAGAGGGCTAGGGCGAGGGGTACTTCTTTGCGGCGGCGTACCCCTCACCCCGCAGAGCCGGGGAGAGGCGACACGAAGAGAGACCCGCACTTCAGCCCGTGGATGCACTCAAATGTCTGAACACAATCGCGACACGGACACTCCCCGCAACACGGAAGGACCGCGACCGGTTCCCGTAGGCGCGTCATCGCCCCTCGCGAACAGGTTGATGTTCGAGTTGCGGGAGGCGCGCGAGCGGACGGCGTCTGCCAAGCCGAACGTCGAAGACGTGTTGCGATCGGAAGGACTCGACCCCGCGGATGTCGACCCCGATTTGCTGACAGACTTGGTCTATGTCGAATGGATGCTCCGCGTCGAGCAGGGGGAATCCCCCTCGCGCGACGAGTACCGCGCGCGGTTCGCCATGATCTCGCCGCGGCTGGAAAAACAATGGACTCTGGACCAGAGTCTGCTGGAAATGTCGGCCGAGCCGAGCCTGCTGTTGACCGTCCCGCCCACGTCTCCGTATCTGCCGACGGACCGGCAGCAGCCGAAAGACCGGCCTCGGACTCCAGACACGGAACGGCCCGGACTGCCGGTCGAATTCACCGCCATCGGCAAGTACAAGATCATCTCGCGTCTGGGTGCCGGCGGTCAGGCCGAGGTGTTCCGCGCGGTCCATCCCGACTTAGAACGCGACGTAGTCATCAAGCTGTTGCGTCCGGCGTGGCTGGAGAATGCCGATCAGACCATTGTTCCGGTTCCCGAAGCGCAGGCGAAACGGATGATTGACGAGGGGCGGTTGCTCGCCAAGTTGTCGCATCCCAATGTGGCTCAGGTGTATGACATCGACCGTCACCTGGGCTGCCCGTTTCTGGTGATGGAATACGTGCAGGGATTGGCGCTCGATCAGTTCCAGCGGACTCACCCGCTCGACAGGCACGCCGCCGCGCGATTGCTGGCGTCGGTCGCGCGGGCGGTCGCGGCAGCTCACGCGCGCGGCATCCTGCATCGCGACATCAAGCCGCAGAACATCGTCGTGCTGAACGACGGCACACCCAAACTCATCGACTTCGGTCTGGCGGAACTTGCCGACGTCTGGACTCCCGACGCGCCCGTTACCGGCATCTCCGGAACCATCAGTTACATGTCTCCTGAACAGGCGCGTGGCGACACCGGACAGATCAGCCCCGCGTCCGACATCTTTTCGCTGGGGGGTGTGCTGTTCTATTTGCTGACGGGCAAGCCCCCCATTGACGGCAGCAGTTGGCAGGAAGTCTGGGGCCGAGCCAAGCGCGGCGAGTGGAACCGTGACTTGCTGGCTTCACCGACAATCCCCGCTCGACTGGCGGCCATCTGCTCGCGCGCGATGGCGGATGAACCAGCCGCCCGATTCGCGACGGCAACGGAATTGGCTGATTCCCTCGAAGCATTTGCCGCACGACCCCGCAGGCTCCGCCAATCTGCGGCGGTGGTCGCGGTCGTTCTCGCCGGGTTGGCAACCGCCTGGTTCAGCCGGCCGAATTCCACCGCACCGCGCGACACGAATCCGCCCGCATCCACGGCGACTTCACTTGGTGACGCTCACAAGACCCCCGAGCCCGCAATCAAAGCGGCGTTGAGAATTCTCGTGCATCGGGACACCGCCACGATCGA
>JANMLE010000905.1:0-3443 GCA_031372385.1 Planctomycetota bacterium
CACCAGTCCCGAACTGCTGCCGCTGGTCATCGACCAGATTCGCCAGCGGCTGGAGCGTTGGCCGTTCCCCGATCCGATGGAAGTGGTGCGGGTGATGGTGGCGTTGAGCGAATCGCTCGACAACGCCCTGTACCACGGCAATCTGGAACTGAATTCGGACCTTCGCCAGGGGGATGGTCGGGCGTGGCGTGACGAATGCCAGCGTCGACAATCAACCGCACCCTATTGCGATCGAAAGATCCGATTGCAGGCGGTGTTTGGAGACCACTCCGCCGAATTCATCATCCGCGATGAGGGACCGGGGTTCGATCCTCTCAGCCAAGTCGACTGCACGCAATCGCAGCACAAGGAACGTTGCAGCGGACGCGGCCTGCTGCTGATGCGGATGTACATGGACGAGGTGCGGTTCAATCCCGTCGGCAACCAGGTGACGCTGGTCAAGCATCACCCGCGCGCGGCGAAGCCGTGATGGCATACAAGCACGCAGCGCAAGCGAGTGTGCCCGCATCACCCGCTCGCGGCGCTTCCCCGTTGCCAATCGCGTTTTCATCGGCCGCGCGGGAATTCGTCGGCCACCCGCTTCCGTTTGACCGGCGGGCATGGTGAAGTAGTCCACCCGAATCAGACCTGCGGGAAGATCCTCCCATGATTCTCCGACGACCAGCGAATGACGAATCCAACGCGAGGCCGTATGACTTGCGGTCCATCCGTTATGACGTCATGTCATCCCCCCTGATTGGAGCACACAGCCATGAGCGAAAACGGCGGACTCCGGTTGAACACCCGACTGTTCGCGGCGGTGTTTTGCCCGAACTGCCAGTTTTCGTTCGTGTCGGCCAACGAACGGCGGATTTGTCCCGAATGCGGCGAGCAGTTCGATGCGCGGTCCGGCGACCAGGGCGAGACGCGGATCGTCTCCCCAAACGATGCGGGTGTTCCGCAGACCAGGCCGCTCCCGCGCGCTTCGGGGGCGACCGAGGTCGACGAACTGATCGGACAGCAGATCGACCGCTACCAGTGCAACGCACTGTTGGGTACCGGGGCGATGGGGCGGGTCTACCTGGCGCGGCATGTCGACCTGCACCGCAATTGCGCGTTGAAAATCCTGCCGCCGCAACTGGCCGAGAGTGACGCGGCCTACGTCGAGCGGTTTGCCGAAGAGGGTCGCGCCGCCGCCGCGCTGAACCATCCCAACATCGTCACCGTCCATGCGATCGGCGAAGAGCGCGGATACCACTTTCTGGAAATGGAGTTCGTCGCCGGCCAGTCGTTGCGAAAGCTGGTCGACGACGACGGACCGCAGGAACCCGTCCGCGCCACCTCGTTGACGTTGAGGATCGCCGAGGGATTGGCGGCCGCCCATCTGGCCGGCATCCTGCATCGCGATCTGAAACCGGACAACGTCATGCTGACGCACTTGGGTGTCCCGAAGATCACCGACTTTGGTCTGGCGAAACGGGTCGTCATGGAGGCCACGCCGGAGTCTCGGGGGGAAGTGGTCGGAACACCGCCGTTCATGGCGCCCGAATTGTTTCAGCAGTGTGAAGCGACGATGGCCAGCGATGTCTATGCGTTGGGAGTCTGTTACTTCTTTCTGCTGACGGGACGGTTGCCGTTTTCCTCGCCGGTGCTGTCGGAACTGATCCGGCAGGTGACTCATGATCCGCTTCCGAGCCTGCGGCACGAGTTCCCGCAGATTCCGAAGGAGATGTCCGAATGCCTGCAACAACTGTTGTCCAAAGCGGCCGGGAACCGACCGCGCTCGGCCGTGGAGGCGGTGCAGCTTTTGTCGGCGGTCCTCGGAGAATCGGAAGATCTGGACCAGTTGATGCAGGCGGCATTCGCGCACCAACCGGGCGTGCAATGGTCGCGGCACGGCGACGGCTACCGGGTCAACCTGCAATTCCATGACGGACGCAGGCAGTTGGTGCTGGTGGAACCGAGCGTCCACGCGGCCGCGGACCGGTCTCTGCGGATCTCCAGCGTCTGCTGCCCGGCGCTGTCGGTTTACTTTGAACCGGCCTTGAGGCTGAACTCGGAGATTTTGCACGGAGCCCTGGCGATCGCCGAGATTGATGGCGAGGCGAAGTTCCTGATGGTCGACAACTATCCACGGGCGACGGTCGATGCCGAGGAAATCCGCCGCAGCGTGCTCGAAGTGGCCCACCGGGCCGACGCGATCGAAAAACTGCTGACAGGCCGGGACTTGAATTGACGGGGGATTCAATTCCGAATTGACCACGCCCGCCCGCCCGCCATATCGTTGGACTTGGCGAACGCAGTTCATTCACCACGGAAAACACGGAAGGTCACGGAAGGGAAGTAGAGAACGAAGTTGCGATCGCGAATCTCTTCGTGTTCAACAAAGGCTGAGACAACCGGCCCGTTGTTGGAACTCTTCAACTTCCGTGTGCTTCCGTGTTTTCCGTGGTTCCTCATGAATCATGCGGGCTAACCGAGCAAACAATTCCGGCGACAGTTTCAGGACAGGTGCATCATGGTCGAGTATTCGAATCGGTTCGCTTTCGCACTGTTGGCCGTGGGAACGTGGGGAGTGTTGATGCCCGCCGATGCCACGGCGCAGGCGCCGCGCCGGAACGAAATCCGGATCGCGCCCATCGAGGAGGGGGACGAACGAACGTCGCAGCACAAGCTGTGGGTGCTCGAAGTCTACATGAAGCCGATGCGGCTGATCCCCATCGAACTGACCGACCCCAAGACCGGCACCAAGAAGCTGGAATACGTCTGGTACATCACCTATCGGGCCGTCCCCCGCAAGACGGTGGAACGTGTCGATCCGAACGCCCCCGAGAACCAGTTTGACGAACCGGTCAGTCCGCCGCTGTTCATCCCCGAATTCATGCTGGTCGTCACCGACAACGACCGCCACGACGAATATCCCGATCAGGTGATTCCCGAAGCCCTGGTCGCGATCAACAAGCGCGAGAAGACGACTTACAAGAGCTCGGTCAGCGTGGTTGGTCCGCTCCCCGAAGCGAATGATCCCGGCGCTGGAAACGACCATGCCATCCAGGGGGTCGCGATGTGGAAGGGGATCGATAAGGAAGCCGACCGGTACACGGTCTTCATGACCGGATTCTCCAACGGCATCCGCAAGCTGAACGGCCCGGATGGCGAGCCGATCGTTCAGACGAAGACGATCATGCACAAGTACAAGCGGCTGGGTGATCGCTTCGATCAAAATGAAGTCGAGATCCAGTTGGACACCGAACCGGTGTGGCTGTACAGGTAACAGGTAACAGGTGGGAGGCTGGAGGCGTGAGGCCGGAGGCAGGAACCGAGGTAGCTGTCTATTTTCGTTGAGACTGGTCTTCGTGATTTTGGGAGGTTCGTGTAGGTTTTTGGGATGGACACTCGGGACGACGAGCAGGAGCGGATTCGGCGGCTGACGGAAGAGAACCGGCATCTGGTGGAGCGGATTC
>JANMLE010000942.1:0-3955 GCA_031372385.1 Planctomycetota bacterium
GCCAACATTCCCGCGCGGGTCGGCCTGTGGATGCAGAAGGCCCAGGAATCGCGGATGTTGTTGAGTGAACCGGGTGCCGAAAAACGGCTCGGCCACGGCGACTTGCTCTTCAAAGACGTCGGCCCGCCGCGCCGCCTGCAAGCCCCGCTGCTCACGCAAGGCAACCGCGACGCGACCTTTGGAACGTGACTGCGACAGGGTGCTTCGTCAGGAGTCAGTTTGCTTTTTGGAAGTGTCGTTACGGTAGTCCGGTCGCTCCGCCGCCCGGACGTCCCGCCGGCGGAGCGGCGGGACTACGGTAGTCGCCAGTCGTCCCGATTCCAAAACAAACGACTGACGGAGCACCGGACCGCAGTTCGGCCCAACGCCACACTCACGACCGCGTTGGTCTGCGCTTTCAACGTGAGCCACCGGACGGATCAACATGAGCCACCGGACGGATCGATCAGTTTCCGCTCTCAGCCTGATCGCCAAGTCGAGTATCGTTCCCTCGCAGGGCGTCTCTGCGTATCCTCCGTTTTTCCAATTGTCCGACGGGGATACTGAACGATCTGGAATACGCTTCGACCGCTGAGTTGGCCGAATTGGATCGGAGAAAGGATTCAACTTGATGAATGATGCCGTGAACCAACTCGTGGTGAGTGGACGTGGGATTCAGATCCGTGGGACCACGGGAGCGGCGGTCGAGGCGGTGGGACGGAGTTTTCTGAATCGACTCCGCGAGCTTGGCATCGATCATCACGTGCAGATGGTGGCAGACACTTCAGCCGCTGCTTCGCCGGTCGTCGAGTTCCAACTTCGCAGGGAGTCTGCGGATGACCTGGCACCCGGCGGCGATACGACGCAGTTGTGCCGCAGGCTGAATCTCGACACGCAGAGAAATACCAATGATCTGGAACGGGAAATCCTGCTGGCGATGATGCTCTCTCCCATCCCGTTCCTGTTTCCAAGTCTTGACGAACTGATGTCCGCCATCCGGATCAGGCAGAACATCGTCGAGGCCGCGAGAAAGACCGCGTTGGCATTCGCCACGGCCGGCGCGGAACGCCCTGAGGACTACTGGGGCTACTCCAGGGACCGGGGATTTGTCGTCCTGCCGGGAATGCCGTTGATCGAGGCCCTGCGAAAGGCGACGCAACCGGACCAAAGCGGTGTCCTTTTTTCGTTTTCCTGCTACCGCGCCACGGAGTACGTCATCGCACTGGCGGTGGCTCAGGAGGCGATGTGCTGCAATCCGGAACTGTTCGCCAAACTTCAGCGGCAGGCGGAGACCCGGGCGATCAAGTCGGGAGAATTCCACAAGGTTTTCTGCCGGGAATATGGAACGCGAGCCAGTCCGTTGCCGCTGCGGTACTTTGTCCCCGGTGATCGAACGTGGTTTCGCAACCCGGACAGCCATTCGTCGGATTCGTCAGGCTACGAGGGATCGTGGGTGTTCTATCTGGGCGATTGCCTGTTCACGAATTTCTGGAAGCAGGGCAAGCCGTTCAGCCTGACCACCAAGTGCTTGGAAATGTTCCATTGGCGGCATGCCACCTTTCTCGATGACGAGGGCGAGTTGCGGATCGATGAGTCCGTCGTCGAAGCCCGCGTCGAAGCCACGCTGCAAAACCCGGCGGAAGTTGAGCAAATCCTGCGGAGAATGGAGCGGATCTACGATCCTGCCGGCGTCTACGCCGAGGGGGGCTGCATCGACTACTCGCGCGAATACCCGCGCCTGGTTTGCCGGGGGACGACCGATATCGTGTTGCCCGACGCCGAATAGAATTCAGAGGCTATCCGAGAAGGGGTCGGGAGTCTTTTTCATGCCGCACGACGTCGCATGAAAAGGGTCACATCGAGACTTTGCGGCATGAAAAAGACTCTCGACCCCCTCGCGACGGCGGCTTTTCGGACAGCCTCTCAGCGCCGTTCACTCCGGCGAGCCCTTGCCAGTGCCATCGCCGTCAGTGCGTGTGAGCGTGACCGCCAGCGTTCGTGTCGTGCGAATGCGGCAGGCCTCCCTGATGGCCGTGCATGTGACCATGCTCGGCGAAACCGATTGCCCAGGCCAGTGCGACACCGACAATCAGGGCGAGCGAAAGTCGCAGCCGGTCGTGCGAGTGGAACTGCACTTCGGGCAACAGGTCGCTCAGTGAGATGCACAGGAACACACCGGCCGAGAACGCCAAGGCTCCGGCCAGCAGCGTGTCCTGGAAAGAGACTTGTTGCACGCCGAGATAAAACGCGGCCGCGCCGATCGGACACATCAGCGCATAGCCCACGTTCACCAGATGCCGGTGCTTGGCGGACCATCCGCCGGCCGCCATGACGGTCGTGATGGAGAGCGAATCCAGCGGCTTGTGCAGCACAATCCCGAGAAATGTTCCCAGTCCCAGCAACCAGACAACACTCGTATTCGAATCACGGCTGTGCATCGCATCGGCCGTCAAGTGGGCCGCCAACGCGCCGCCGTCAATCAGCGAATGAATCGCCAGTCCGACGAAGATCCCGATCCAACTGGCCCCCTGCGCCGGATGGTGGCTGTGCTGATGCCCCGCCGAACCGTGATCGCGACCGTGGTCATGTTCTTTGCCGTGGTCATGGTCGTGATCATGGTCATGGTCATGGCCGCACAGATGGTCCTTGTCGTCGTCGGCGACCACCGCCTCATGATGGTGGAAATGAAACATGCGGAGCATGAAGAATGTCGTCAGCAGCCCGATCATCAACCATCCCATGCACCAGTCCAACGCAAACGCGGGGCTGTGGCCGTGTCCGGACATGGCCCCGACGGCATGCGGCAATTGATGGAAGAGTCCGACTCCCAGCATCAACCCGCCAATCAGGCTCACTAGGTACTGCATCCGCCGATGCGTCAGGTTCAACAGCGACGGCAACAGTCCGCCAAACAGGGCCGACATCGCGATCAACACACAGTAAATTGTCAGCAATGTGACCGGCCAGGCCATGGTACGTGCCCCTTGAGAAACTCAGGCGTCGGGTGGCGGACATGTCCCTCGCTCACGCTTCGGGTTGGTTTTGAAACCGCCGTTCACCGAAACCCGCGCCGGCGGGACATGCTGTACCGTTCGAGCGATTCGAGGATGATCGGAAACGCGGTCTTGGCCGACGTCAGTTCATCCACTTCAACCGCTTTTCCCTCGAGCGTTTTATAGTCTTGGAAGAAGCGGCGGATCATCGCCAGCTTGTGAGGCGGCAATTCATCCGCCTCGTTGAACGAATTGAATTCGGGATCGTGAATCGCGACCGCCAGAACCTTGTGATCTCGCTTGCCGCAATCGACCATCGTCATCAAACCAATCGCGCGGGCTTCGAGCAGCGTCAGCGGATCGACCGCCTCCTGGCACAACACCAGAACGTCCAACGGGTCGTCGTCCTCCGCCAGTGTCTGCGGGATGAAGCCGTAGTTCGCCGGGTAGTACACCGCCGAATGCAGGATGCGATCCAGCCGCAACAGACCGGTCTCCTTGTCCAGTTCGTACTTGACGCTGGAACCGCGGGGAATCTCGATCACCGTCGTGAATTCCGACGGGAGCTTTTCTCCGGGGGTGACATCGTGCCAGGCGTGAGTCATTGCAATTCGGCTCCAGAGTTCTCGGGCAGTCCGCTCCAAGCGGCTGAACCCGTGACAATAAATGGCGGCAGGGTTGGTCCGGCTCCCAACGATGATTTCAGTCAGGGGAGCCAGATGGTCTTGATGCGAAGGGCATCCTGCTCAGACACGACCAGCCAGCTTTCCCGGCAGCGGACGCGAGGAGTGTAGCAGCACGCCCCCCGACGTCAAACAACGGCGGGAGACATCGCGGTTGCGCGCCGCTGGATTCGCGGGGATTCACACGCTTCGTCACAGTGCCGGGTGATCCGCCACTTCGGAGCCGGATGATTAACGGCGCTGGTTCCGCTGTTGATCCCGGGCCTGACGGCGCAGTTCCCGCTTCTGGCGCTTGCTGAG
>JANMLE010000961.1:0-2897 GCA_031372385.1 Planctomycetota bacterium
CGTAGCACGGACGCCTCGTCCGTGCGCGAATTTCATGGTAGATTTCAGACGCCCGGACGAGGCGTCCGTGCTACGGGGACTTTTGTCGGTCACGTCATGAATTGCCTGAAAACCGTCATCCGAAATCGCGAAGAGTGCGGATGTTGTCTGGACATGAATCGTCCCGTGCGATAAAGACCCCGCCGGAGTTTCTCGCCGACCTCTCATCCGTCATCCGCGACAGAGGTCGGCTCAAAACGTGGACTGATTCTGGCCATGTTCATGGCGGGAGAATCAGTTCGCTCATGAATTCGCTCCGCATATCCGATGTAATCCAAAGATTCGCTTTCTCCCATAAAGACTGACATTTCGCAGCGATCGTGACTCGCCTGGGTGTTGGTGCGCGCAGTATGCCGCACGATCCCGGGCGGGCACGGCATTGCGCAGGGTCTGTCTTCCATCGTCTCACGTGGCAGTGATCGAGTCGAAGCAACATGGATATGCATTCCGGCAAGCTGTTGGAAAGAGCCCCGCTATGAGATACCGGCTGATCGCCGCTTTGCCGGTCTATCTGACGCTGTATGCCGCGTCCCTGGCGGTCGCGTTTCTACTGCGTTTTGACCTGAACCTCTCACCGGAATCGCTGCAAATCCTGCTGGTGGTCCTGCCGTACGTGCTCGTCATCAAGACGACGGTGTTCGTCTTCGGCCGTGAATGGCGGCGGTATCACCGCTACACCACGACGTCCGATCTCGCTTATATCGTGGCGTTGCTTTCCGTCGGGTCAGTCCTGGTCTTCGGCTTCTTCCTGACTGGAATTCAATCTCCCGCCCCGCCGCGGTCGGTCATCCTGATCGACTGGATCCTGACGGTGCTGGGGACGATCCTGCTGCGGGCCTCGGTGCGCTATGTTTGGGAGCAACTCGCGCGGCATCTGCAGCAGTCGGAGCGGAAGCGAACGATGGTCTATGGCGCGGACGCCGACGCGGTGTCGATCCTCCGTGCGCTCCGTGCCGCCGGGTCGGAACATGACATTGTCTCGTTCCTCAACCCGGTCGACTCCGCCGAACGCACGCTGATCAGCGGCGTGCCCGTGATCAACTTCCACGGCAACGTGGCGCGCATCGCCACCCGCTTCAACGCGAAACACCTGTTCATTCCCAGTTGCGTCTCCGGGCGGACCGTCCGTGACCTGTACCAGTTGTGCCAGGATTCCGGCGTCAAGGCGCATGTCATCCCGGCGATCAGCGAAATCGTCAACGGCCGCGTCAAACTTTCAATCCGCGATGTGACCATCTCCGACTTGCTGCGACGCGAACCGGCGCAGTTGGACACCGACGGGATCTCGGGCTGCATCACCGACAAGGTGGTGCTGGTGACCGGTGCCGCTGGAAGTATCGGTTCGGAATTGTGCCGCCAGATCATCGGCTTCAATCCTACCAAGCTGATCCTCGTCGATCAGTCCGAGTTCGGCGTCTTCCAGGTGGAGCAGGAGTTCACCGCGAAGTCCGTCGACAACGTCGAACTGGTTTACGCGATTGTGGACGTCAACGATCAGGCGACGCTGTCGCGCGTGTTCAGCGAACATCAACCGGATCTGGTGTTTCATGCGGCGGCCTACAAGCATGTGCCGCTGATGGAAGAGAATCCGCAGATCGCGATTCGGAATAACGTCCTCGGCACGAAGAGCGTCGTTGACCTGGCCGATCGTTTCGGAGTGGATCGTTTCGTCATGATCTCGACCGACAAGGCCGTCCGTCCGACCAGCGTGATGGGCTCGACGAAACTGGTCGCGGAAAAGTATCTGCAGGCAGTGGCCGCCACGTCCAAGACCCGGTTCATCACCGTCCGGTTTGGCAACGTGCTAAATTCCGCGGGGAGCGTGGTTCCGACGTTTCGCCGACAGATCCTGGCCGGTGGACCACTGACCGTGACGCACCCCGAGATGACCCGGTTCTTCATGACCATCCCGGAAGCGGTCCAGTTGGTGCTGCAAGCCGGGGCCGTGGGCGATTCAGGCCAGGTGCTGATCCTGGACATGGGCGAGCCGGTCAAGATTCTCGATCTGGCCCGCGACATGATCGCGCTGTCGGGCCTGCGGTATCCCGAGGACATCGACATCGTCTTCACCGGACTGCGTCCGGGCGAAAAGATGCACGAGGAATTGTTCTACGGAAACGAGAAGCACGCGCAGAAGGTGCATGCCAAGATCTTCTGCGCCGAGCGGGAACCGATTTCCCTGAGCGCCATCAAGCTGGAGATCGGCCGGCTGGAACGAGCCATCCATGCCAATCGGTCCGAAGCGAGAAGCGTCCTCGGAGACGTCGTCGCCGGCTTCGTGACCGAAACGAAGGACGAAGCCGAGGCCGAGCGCAAGGCGGCGTAGCAGCCCGAACTTGCCAATGGACCGACGGCGGCGGTGTCAGACTCCAATACTGGAGCATTCCGAAAACTGCACGCACTCTGCCGCCCGGTCAGAGTTTCCTTCTGAGTTTCCAACGACCGAAGGCTCCCCCGACGCCCCCCACGAATGCTCCCACGAAACAGGGAAGACCGATGGCACCTCCCAATCCCCAGGCGAGATAGCCGAGACAGGCCAAGCCACCGATGGTCGCGACGTAGATGATCAGCAGCGGCAATTCACGCAGCGACATTGACGACGAACTGCTCGACGAATCCCCCGACCCTCCGGACAGCAGCCAGCCGATCCCCGCGGCGACGAACAACGCTCCCATCACCATACCCCGCAGCGCTCCAATCCCAACGCTGAAATGAAAGTCACCGTCACGTGGCGGTGAATTGCCGGTGTTTGGCTTTCGACGCTGTTTGCGAGCCATGAGTCGTCCTTGGAGAGACCCGAATAAGGGCACTGGTGTGCCTTTACGCTTGTTAAGGAACTGGCTCGAAACAACTTCCCG
>JANMLE010000975.1:0-5329 GCA_031372385.1 Planctomycetota bacterium
GGGACAACTGCTGCTCGAAAAGTACAACAAGGCGCAGGGGCATCCCGAGTTGAAGGCCGCGCTGGCGATCAATCCGCGGGCGACCGATGTCCTCGTCGCGCTGGCCGAGGCGGCGGTCAAGGACTACGACTGGGACGAGGCCGAGACCCGCAGCCAGCAGGCACTCTACGTGTCGCCCAAGCTTCCCGCCGCGCTGCGAGTGCTCGCGCAGGCGAAGCTGTACTTTCGCGAGTTCGATGCCGCCGAGAAGCTGCTGACCGATGCGCTGTCAGTGAATCCGATCGATCAGGAGACGCTCGCGCTGATGGCGACGCTCCGTCTGATGCAGGACGGCTGGCCGGATCTGGCGCGGTTGAAACTGCTCGTCAGCCACCTCGATCACATCGCCGACTTGAAGCTGGAGTCGCCTACGCGGTTTGAACAGATCGTCATCGACGTCGCCGGACGCAATCCGAAGCCGGGCTACTTTCTGACAACGCTGGGTGAGCAGGTCGACCGCTTCCGTCAGCATGCCATCGCCGAGCCGCTGTTCAAGCAGGCCATCCTGCTGATGCCGCAACTGTCCGAATCGAAGACCGCGCTCGGGCAACTCTACATGCAGACCGGCCGCATGGACGACGCGAAGAAACTGCTGGACGAAGCGTTCAAGGCGGACCCGTACCATGTCCGCGTCAGCAACATGCGCAAGGTGCTGAAGGTGCTGGACGACTACGAGACGATCACGACCGAGCACTTCGTCGTCCGCGCCGACAGCAAGCTCGACAAGCTGCTCGCGCGGTACATGGCCGAGTATCTCGAAGAGGTCTATCCCGAACTGACGGCGATGTTCGGTTTCGAACCGGAGCAGCGGACGCAGATCGAACTGTACAACACCGCGAAGGGTCTGTCGGCCCACCAATGGTTCAGTGCCCGGATGGTCGGGTTGCCGTGGGTGCAGACCATCGGAGCCTCGACCGGCGTGATCATCGCCATGACCAGCCCGTCCAGTTTGGAAGAGCCGCTCAACTGGGCCCGCGTGATGAAGCACGAGTTCGTCCACATCCTCACGCTGCAACAGACCAACTTCAACATTCCCCACTGGTACACCGAAGCACTCGCCGTGCGGTCCGAGGGATACCCGCGGCCTGTCGAGTGGAACAAGCTGCTGCTCGATCGCGTTCCCAAGGGGGAGTTGAAGAACCTCGACAACCTGAGCATGGGCTTCATCCGTGCCGGCAACCAGGCGAACTGGAACTTCGCGTACTGTCAGAGCGTGCTGTATGCCGAGTACATGGTCCAACGGTTTGGCGAAGCGTCGCTGGCGAAGCTGCTGGATGCGTACCGCCGGAACCGGACCACTGACCAGGCGATTTCGGAAGTCTTCGGCGTCGACAAGGCCGACTTCGAGAAGGGGTATCGCGAGTATCTGAACAAGATCGTGGCCGACATCCGCAAGACGGACGACGAACCGGAACTGCGGCCGAATCAGATCGAGAAGAACTACGAGAAGAACAAGAAGGATCCGCAGGCCGCCGCCCAGTACGCGCAACTGCTGCTGTTCATCAAGAAGCGGGATGAAGCCAAGAAGATCGCCGACGAGGTTCTCAAGACGGAGCCGAAGAACCCGGTGGCGGCGTTCGTCGTCGCGGCCCTGCTGCTGCGGGATGACAAGCCGCGCGACGCGATCCGCGTCCTCGAACCGGCCCTGAACGCCGAGCATCCCAACCGCCGCGTCCTCGAACTGCTGCTCAGAACCCGCCTGAAGCTGCAGGAACACAAGGAGGCGTTTGAAATCTGCGAGCTTGGCAAGAAGCACTTTCCCTACAACAGCGATTGGTGGAAGGGAACGGCCGCCGCCGCCAAGCTGTCGGGAGACACGGCGAAACGCCGCGAAGCGTTGAAGACGCTGACCGTGATCGAAGCTGACGATCCGGCCCCGCGCAAGGCGCTGGCCGAGATGGCCCTGGTGGACAACAACTTCGAAGACGCCTACAAGTACGCCCGGATGACGCTGCACATCGACGTGCTCGATGCGGATGTCCACCGGTTGCTTGGCGCATCACTCCGCGGACTGAAGCAGTATCCGAAAGCGATCTTGGAATACGAAACGGCGCTGGAACTGAAGCCGGGGGACGTCGACCTGCAACTCGGTGTGGCCGAGACTCTGCTGGCCGCGGACCGCAAGTCCGACGCGAGGAAGCTGATCGACAAAGTGTTGGCCAGGGATGCCGCGAACGACAAGGCGAAGAAGCTGGCGGACAAGGCGAAGGAATAGCCCTCAATCAAGCGACCCCACCGAGCTTGACTCATTCGTATCGACACAACTTTCGGTCCGCGTGCGATTCAAGGCCGGGTGCGAATGGAACCCGCGCTCAGGCAGATTTCCTCACCCATCCCATTCGCTGCGTCCTTCAATTCGCTGCCGTCTCGTCGTCCTGACGGAGAGATCGACAGCGAATTGAAGGAGGCAGCGAATGTCAGAACTGCCGGCCGGCGCCAGAGACGGCGAGAATCACAAGAATGGCCGCCGAGACCAGCGTCATCAATCCGCCCAGGATGATTCCGAACCAGGCGCGGCCGCTGCCGGACAGGTCGGGATTCTGTTTGATGGTCTTCAGCGCGACGATTCCACAGACGAGGGCCGCAATCGAAAACGGGAGCCCGCACATCGGGATGATGCCGAACAACGCGCAGTACCCCGCGGCGATGGACGAAATCGGACGCCCGACCGGCAACAGCATCCGGTCCACCGTCCCGGCCCCCTTCTTCTTGCGGGGCTCAAGACTGTCATCCAGAACCTCGCCGCAATAACGGCACTTCACGGCGACCGCCCGAATTTCTTCGTCGCAAACCGGGCAGTTCTTCATTTCCTCAGATGACATTCCAAGCTCCTTTGAGATGCGCGAACCGGATCGTGATCGGAATCGTGAGTTGGGAATGGCATCCGGAATGGGATCGAACCCCGGTGCCATCCAACTCCGTTAACCCACTTGCTGTAGCTGAATTCGCAAGAATTCAGATCGCGGAGGACGACTCCCAACATTTGTCGAATGTCGAAACCACTGAATTCTTGCGAATTCAGCTACGAAAAATCGCTAACGGCCTTGGGTGCCATCCTCGGCCGTGACTCACGTCAGTCCCGTCAGCACCCCGTCGCCGCAGTAGTCCGGATTGCCGAACCGGGGGATGGGATGTCCCATGCCGTGTGCCAGTGACAACAGCAGGCGGTTGTGCGGAACCTTCTTGAACTTCAACGAGCGGCCCATTTGGAAGTCCAGGCCGTTGCCAACCAACACGAAGGGGATGTTGTCGAGCGTGTGCGAGTTCCCCTGGCCCAACTCGTTCGTCCAGACGATCAGCGTGTTGTCGAGCAGGCTGCCGACGCCGCCGGGTTCCGGTGTTTCCGCCAGGCGCTGCGTGAGATACGCCAGTTGTTCGCAGAACCACTTGTTGATCCGCGTCAGCTTGTCCTGTGAGGCGTCGTCGTTGTCGGGCTTATGCGACAGTTCGTGGTGGCCGTCTTCGACGTTGATCCACTTCATCTTCGCGCCGCCGACCGAGTTCGTGTATTGCAGCGTGGCGACGCGGGCGAAGTCGGCGGCGAAGCTGTTGACCATCAGGTCAATCTGCATCTTGCTGATCTTCGGCATGTTGTCGTTCTCTTCCTTCACGTTCGATTCCAATTGTGGAACCGCGTGGCCGACGGTCAGGTTCCCGGCCGACTTCAGTTCGTGCTCCATCTCGCGGACGAACGTCGCGTGCTCTTCCAGCAGCTTGCGATCGTCGGAACTGAGCCGCCCGGAGACGCTGCGCAGATCATCCTGCAACGCGTCGAGCACGCTCTTCAAACTCTCCTGATCCTTGGCCCGGCCGTACAACTTGTGGAACATCTGGTACGGATCATCGATCGGCGCGATCGGCTTGTTGGCGCCGGAATAGACCATGCGCGTCCAAGTGTCGGCACGGTCCGGCACCATCACGCCGAATTCGAGCGAGCCGAAGCGGGTCCGCGTTTCAGACTGGCTCTGCAGGTGCTTCCTGATTTCCTGGTCGATCGAATGTCCACTGGACCACCCGGCCGGCGTGTCCGATCCCCCTTGGATGTTGCCGGGGAACAGTTCGATCCCGGTCAGCAGGCAGCCGATGCCGCGCATGTGATTGTCGCCGTCGCCACGGACCTTGTCGCAGACCCCCTTCAGAATGAGGGTTCGATCACGGAACGGTTCGAGCGGCGACAGGCTTTCCTTCAGTGTGAATTGCTCGCCCTCTTCGTCGGGCCAGAATGTCTTGGGGACGATCCCGTTGGGGCTGAACATCACCACCAGCCGCTGCTTGCGCACCTGCTGATTGGCGAATCCCAAGCTCGGCAGATTGAGCACGAATGGCAGCGCCGCGGCGCTCAAACCCAGGTCACGGAGAAACTCGCGGCGTGAATTCCCAAATCCCATGTTGCGGCCACTTTCCTGTGGTGAGGACTGTTCCGTTCAATCGCTGGTATGTTCGTCATTCGTCGGGAAACGAGGCCCTTGGCGTGGCGGAACAGGCTACGGAATCTCCCCGGCGAAAGCGAGTTCAGCCTGTCCCCAGTCGGACCAAGATAGAAATGTCACGGGGTTCACCCATTTGGAAATGTCACATTGGCGAACCTTCTTCAGTCCTGTTGTTTGTGCTGCGGGAACCACTCGATGCCACTCAAGCTGACCGACGAAATGCGTGAGGCTGTGCGACAGCGATCCGGCCGACCGGTGGCGGTTGAGGATGATCAAACGCATTTGCAATACGTCTTGTTACCGCTGCACGTCTACCAGCAGCTTCAGTCAGTTTTCGCCGACGAAATGTTCGACGCTTCCGATGCCGCCGCGGCACAACGCCTCGCCGCCGGAGCAGCCGGTTGGGACGACCCCGAGATGTCGATTTACGACGACTGCGACGCGCACAGGCCACAGCGATGAAAGTCCAACGAGGCGACGTTGTCTTGGTGAATTATCCGTTCGCCAGCGGAACCCGCAGCAAGGTGCGACCGGCCGTCGTCGTGCAGTGCGACCGAAACAACGCGCGTCTCGATAACACCATCATCGCGCAGTTCACGTCCCGGAATCGACATGCCAAAACCGAACCAACGCCGCTTCTGATCGAAGCCGCATCTCTCGCTGGCCGGCAAGCCGGATTGCTAATCGATTCGGCCGTCTCGTGCGGCGAGCCTGCAAGCCAAAGGCGAAGCCCAAACCGGCGCCAGCCGGATGCCTCCCACGCTGAGGGGTAGCGTGTCAAAGCGATGGGAGGGCCGAGGAGGTGGTTGGAGGCGGAATGGCCGGACGGCCCTGCACAGGACACAGAGAGACCTGCGTGG
>JANMLE010001397.1:0-1166 GCA_031372385.1 Planctomycetota bacterium
ACTGGCCGCCGAAGTCACGCTCACCGCGCAACGGGTGCTCGGTGTCGACGCGGCGATCCTGTTTGCCGATCTGCTCCCGATGCTCGAACCGATGGGGATCAATCTCGAATACGCCAAGGGGGAGGGGCCGGTCATCCACAATCCGATCCGCACCGCGGCGGACGTCGACCGGTTTCACGAGTTGGAAACGGTCGACGCGTTGCAGTTTGTGTTTGACGCGGTGAAGCTGATCCGTCGCGACCTCCCCGCCGACATCCCGCTGCTCGGATTTGCCGGGGCTCCGTTCACGCTCGCCTCGTATGTCATCGAAGGGGGCGGCTCGAAGAACTATCTCGATACCAAGCGGATGATGTACGCAGACGAAGGGGCGTGGCGAATGCTGATGGAGCGGCTGTCACGCAGCCTGATCCGCTACATCAACGCCCAGGTCGACGCGGGGTGTCAGGCGATCCAGCTCTTCGACAGTTGGGCCGGATGCCTGTCACCATCGGACTACCGGCGCTATGCCCTGCCCTACACGAAACAGGTCATCCAGGGGATTCGTCCCGACGCCCCGGTCATCAACTTTCTCACCGGAAACCCCGCGCTGCTGCCGCTGCTGCGCGAGACGGGCGGAAACGTGATCGGACTCGACTGGCGCGTGGATCTCGCCGACGGCTGGCGGACCGTGGGTTACGATGTCGGCGTGCAGGGGAATCTCGACCCGGTCTCATTGATGGCCGATCTGCCGACGCTGCGATCGCGGACCAAAGCGGTGCTGGATGCCGCCGGGGGACGACCGGGCCACATCTTCAATCTCGGCCACGGAGTCTTCCCCGAAGTCCCCCCCGACAGCGTCAAAGCCCTGGTCGAGATGGTTCACGAGATGGGACGAAGGTAAGACGGTCACTCTTGGCCGTCTCGACAAAAGTTACTGTAGTCCCGTCGCTCCGCCGACGGGACCGTTGCGGAGTTGGCAAGCATACATGCGGGGCGATTGCAGCACGTCCCGCCGACGGAGCGGCGGGACTACAGTAGATCTGTCGGGCGCATCACTCGTGGCAGATTCAACTGTGCGGGCGACGCTGATGGAACGCCGGGACGGGACGGGCAAGAGTGCCCGTCCTCCGAGAGAATCACGACCGCGTTGAACACGGGTATCAAGCGATGACAACAGCGGCGCGGCG
>JANMLE010001014.1:0-1911 GCA_031372385.1 Planctomycetota bacterium
GGAACATCGTCGAAATGAGAAGGAACGACGGGCTTCTCATGCCATTGTCCTTTCAAAAGCCATCCGAGAAAGGGTCGGGAGTCTTTTTCATGCCGCACAGTCACGATTTGAGTAGTTGTTGCCGACGTCGTGCGGCATGAAAAAGACTCCCGACCCCTTCTCGGATGGCTTTTGAAAGGACAATGGCATGAGAAGCCCGTCGTTCATTCTCATTTCGACGATGTTCCTGCTGCGCGGTCTCAGCGCCCTGGCCGACGACACCATTCCCTTTAGCGATCCGGCACCGAAACGCTACGACTTGTCGGCACGGGCCAGCCAGATCGACAAGCGGACCCGGCCGCATCCCGAGATCCATTTTGTGTTCGAGAAGAACGGCAAGCCGGCCGACCTGCAGCATGCGTCGGTGGACACCCGTGTCGCGCCGCGCGGCAAGCTGGTGATCTGGCTGATGGGACACAATGGTCCGCTGTTCGAGCGGGTGTCGGGATATGGCCTGCACGCGATTCAGGTTCACTACGCCAATGGATGGTTCGGCAAACTCAACAAGGAGCCGCCGCCGGATGACAAGTATCTGGGCCGCATCCGGCTGGAGGCGGCGACCGGTGAGGACTTCAGCGATGCGATCGACATCCCCAAGCCGGACGGCATGGCGGAGCGTTCGTTCCAGTTTGTGAAGTGGCTGGCGAATGAGAATCCGCAGGGGAAGTGGGATCAGTTCCTGACCGCTGATAAGAAAGGGCTGCGCTGGGATCGGGTGACGATGGCGGGGATCTCGCACGGGTCGACGACGGCGGCGCGGTTCGCGATTCATCAGAAGGTTGACCGCGTTGTCATGCTCTCGGGACCGCGCGACCAATTGGAGACGTGGTACTCGCTCCCCTCGGCCACTCCGGCCAACCGGTACTTCGGATTCACTCACGTCTTGGACGGCGGTTGGAAGGCCGATCACTACTGCCGGTCTTGGGAATTGCTGGGACTGCACCAGTTCGGCCCCGTCATCAACGTCGACAAGGTCGCGCCGCCGTATGGCAATTCGCGCCGGTTGATCACGGACGCCGATGTGAAGCAGGACGCCAACCGTGCCCATTCGGCGTCCGTTCCGGGCGGTGCCGCGGTCAAGGATGCCGCGGGCAAGTTCATCCATGAGGCGGTTTGGAAACACCTGTTCACGCACCCGGTCGATCAGGTCGGCGACGCGGTTCCGGCCGACCCGGACTGCCTGAAGGAACAGGGCCGCAAACGGACGTGAAGGTCGAGCACCGCTGTTCCCGCCGGAGTGATTCCGTTCGAATCTTCACACGCGAGCGAGCCTGCGGGGCGGGGCGGAATTCGAGTCCCATTCGCTCGGTGATTGGATGGGCGGTTCGACCCCCCGTTCCAATTCTTGGACGACCATGTTCTTCGCCGCGAACCGTTGGGCCAGCACTTCGGCGGCGTGCGGGCGGGTGGTCTCGCCGCAGGTGAAGATATCGGCGGCGACGTAACCGTGATCGGGCCAGGTGTGAACCGCGAGATGCGACTCGGACAACACGGCGACTCCCGTGACACCCTGCGGACTGAAGGCATACACGAAGATGTTGAGCCGCGTCACGTCGGCGGCGCGGACTGCATCAACCATCGCGGCCTTCACGAGGTCCGTGTCGTTGATCGCGTCGCCGCAGCCGCACAATTCGATGATGACATGCCGGCCCAAGTGCTCCATCGAATCCCTCGCCTTCTGCGCGATGCCTGCTGCCGGTGGTCGAACAACTTCAGGAGTTCCAAGTTTGCGGCTTTCGCATTTGTTTTTACTCCGAAGGAGTTGCGTCATATAGCCCAGGGTTGCGCGCGACGCGAGCTACCCTGGGGAAACGGATCAACGGAGCGATGTACCCCAACGGGGTTCCGTCATCGGTGTTTCTCGAAGGACGC
>JANMLE010001039.1:0-3188 GCA_031372385.1 Planctomycetota bacterium
CCGTACTATCACCTGATGGGAACGTTCGAGGGACAGACGCATCTGGTCGAACAAGACTCGGTGATCACGCTGGATCTCGACACGACGGTCACCACGCTCGTCGTTGCGGATCTGGAAACGCGGGCCAATCAGGAATTGCACTGGGTCGCACTGTGGCGCGAACCGACGCTGCACGTCATCGGCAAGGGAACCTATGACGTCGCGTCGGGCAAGTTGCAGATGGACACCGCCTCGATCGACGCGGGAGGAGTCCGCCTGAACGCGCACGGATCGCTCGGCGAACTCGCATCGGCGCAACGGGTCGATCTCACGGGTGAACTTCAGTGCGACTGGGATCTCGTCAACCAGCGGATGGGTGATTCGCTCCGGAAGACGGTGCAGTTGACGGGCCGGCAAAAGAGACCGTTCGCCATCAAGGGATCACTCGCCAGCCTGACGGTTCACGCTCCCGACGGCGCGATGAAGCCGGTCGAACTGACTGCGAACGCGGGGATCGGCTGGGACTCGGCGGTGATCCAGGGACTCAAGGTGGGCTCGACCGACGTGGCGTCGCGGCTGGACAAAGGAGTCTGCCAGTTCGCTCCGATCAACACGACGCTCGCCGACGGAAAGCTGCATCTGACGCCGCAGATCCGCTTCGACCGCCATCCGGCGGTGCTGGTCCTGCCGAAGGAAAAGGTGATCGACCGCGTGCGGATGTCGCCCGAGTTGTGCAATGCCTGGCTGAAGTTTGTCGCGCCGCTGCTGGCCGATGCGACGCAGATCGATGGACAGTTCTCACTCGATGTCGCGGGCGGCGCGTTGCCGTTGTCGGCACCGACCACGGGGGAATTGGGGGCCACGCTCGGCGTGCATCACGTCAAGGTCCGTCCGGGAGGAGCCGCGCTGCAGGTGCTGGGAATGTTCGATCAGATCCAGTCGGTCATCACGCGCAAGCCCGCGGGAAACGGGCCGCGCGACCACATCTGGATGCAGATGCCCGAGCAGGCGATCGCGTTCAAGCTCGTCGGCGGACGTATTCATCACACGGATGTGACCTTCCTCATCGGAGACGGCTTGGTGCAATCGAGCGGTTCCGTGGGACTGGATGAAACGATCGATCTCGTGCTGCAAATCCCCATCCGGGACGAATGGACCAGGGATCAAAAACTGCTGGCCGGCTTGAAGGGAAAGTCGCTGAAGATCCCCGTCCGCGGCACGCTGACCCGGCCACAATTCGACTCACGCATCCTGACCGAACTGGCCACCCAGATCGGCGGCACGGCGTTGGAGGGAGTGCTCGAAGACAAGCTCGACGACTTGTTCAAGAAGAAGCTGAACAAGTTCCTGCCGGGACAGAAGTGATTCGCAGACCGGCATGACACCCGCAAGAATCAGGCACAAACCTTTCGCAGATCCGCCGACGATCCGCCTCAAACATCCCGAGTCGCTTCAGTCGTTCTCCGCCGGCCGCGCAGATTGTGGACCGAGCGACGCGCCAAGTGACCAGGCCAATTGCTGTTCTTTACTCCGAAGGAGTTGCGTCACATAGCCCAGGGTTGCCGCGCTTCGCGGCAACCCTGGGGAAGTTGGGATTGAGAGGCATCTACCCCAACGGGGTTGCGTCATCTGGCACATCTGACGCAACCCCGTTGGGGTAGAAATCCGTCTCACGCCCCCGACCCGGGGTAGCTCGCTCCGCTCGCAACCCCGGGCTATGTGACGCAACTCCTTCGGAGTAAAGACAGCCATTTCGGAGCAACGACAGCCGGTGTTCATGGCAAACGAACGACCCGTTGTTCATCCCAAACGAACGACGGCAACGGGATTCGATTTGGGATGCGGGCCGCGCCCGCGCTGGGAGATTCGTGGTGAATCATCCGCAGGAACCGATCACGGCGCGGCGGTCGGCTTCGTGGCCGGATCGGCGGGCACCAGCGTGTCGGTCGATTCGCCCGTCACGTGCAGCAGCGATTGGGCACCGAAGGCGTTGATCGTCGTCTGATCGATCGACGACTTGTACGAACGGACCAGGCCGCGCTCCACGTCGAATTCGATCGTGCCGGTGGGTCTCTGCTGGATGATCTGCTTTTCCACTTCCGGGTCATTCAACGGAGTCAGGACGAGCGTCTTGAACTTGATGACGGCGATCCCGTTGGCCACGGCCGAGAGTTCGTAGATCCGCCGCATCGGGAGCGGCTGCTTTAGACCCTCGTTCAACACCATCGTGCTGTACTCTTCTCGCCACTTGTCGCCAACCGACACCGGCGTTGTGGGGAGCGGCGAGAGGAAGGGGAACCGCGTTTCGAGTTTGTGCGCGGCGTCACGCAGGGACTGCGGTGCCGTGGGATCGACGACGATCGCCTTGACCAGTTTGCCGTGCGGTGCGACTTGAAACCGCGCCACCGTTCGTCCGATCGCTTCGCGCACCGCCTGGAACTGCGGCGGGGGAACCGGATCGGTGGTGCTGTCGAAGACGACCTCGTCCTTGTCGTGCAACTTCGCCGTCATCCGCGTGCGGTCGATGACCGGTTCGATCAGCGCCAACCCCTGTTCATCCACCGAGACGACCCGGAAGTGCGTGACGGTTTCATTCGCTTGACGGCTGTGAAACGTCCGATCGGCGAGTGACTGGATGTTGTTCCCCATAGGAGTCTTGTACTGGTCGCCCAGTTGGGTGGTGTAATGAACCCGGCTGATGCTGGAGTAATGAACGAACTGACCCGGCTGAAACTTGTACGCCAGGACGAACTTGGTCGTCGAAAGAGCTGCCGTTGGTTGTGCGGTGGCGGAGGTGAGTGTCACCGCCGGCTTGGCGGGCTCGGTCGTTTCGGTTGTCGTTGTCGCCGGCGTCTCATCGGCATTCGCGAGCACCAACGAGCCCGCGCAGATGACGAGTGCCGCGACGAGCGCCAGGCGACGAGCGCGCGCCGTCGAGTCAAATCTGATTGCGTGTGCCAACATGCTGCGCCCTCCAGGCCGTGACGATGCCACTCATTTCATTTGGCGGTCGGGATCGTGGCGGTGCCGACGCGCTCTATCTGAATCACGTCCCGTCGGCGGAGCGACGGGGCTACAGTTGTCCCGTCGCTCCGCCGACGGGCCGGATCGCGGCATGTTCCTTGGACAAGTTACAACTTGTTCTTTGATCCACCGGGAACCGGGCGGGACTTGTTTTGTTGCGGCGGATCATTCGGCCGCGAAATCGG
>JANMLE010001115.1:0-3233 GCA_031372385.1 Planctomycetota bacterium
TAAACTTGGTGGGCGCCCCCCCCCCACCCACGACAATCTGCGACAGTTATTTCTGTGCCGATCCTAAGGCTGCCTCCTTGGGGCGGAAATCCAAAACAGTGCAACTTCATGACTGACGCCGCGGGTTTCTGTTCAGGGCCATGAATCGTGGTAGACTGCCGCCAACTCAGGAGGCCGTCATGTCCTTTACTCTGCTTTTCACCGCAGTGCTGATCGGTCCCCACGCCGCTCCATCCGCCGACTATTGGCGGTCGGAATACCAAGCGGCGATGACCGCGACGACGGAACGCGCCAAGCCACAGCCGGAAACGGCAGTGCCGCGATTGATCTCGCTGTACGTCCAACTGGAAGCCGTCGACCTCCTGCCGCGTGCCGAGCGAACCCGGATGCGCCGCTCGCTCGAAGGCCGATTGGTGAAGCAACTCGAAGTGCTCGTGCGGGAAAAACGCAAGCACGACCGAGCGGCGCAGCGGACGCCGTTGGCCGGGGGCGGCGCGACAGCGTTCGCCGCCCAGCAACTGATCGATCTGATCGTGACCACCATCGCCCCCGACTCCTGGCGTCAAGCGGGCGGCAACGGCTCGATCATGTACTATCCGCACAACCCGGCCCTCGTCATCCGCCAGTCGAGTGAGGTTCACGAACAAATCTCAGACCTGCTGCGCGGACTGTCGCGCTGAGTTGAAGACAATTCAAATGTTGCGAAGCGTCGACCCTAGTCTTCCCGCCCCCCTGCCGTGCTCTCGACGATGCGAATAGTTCCTTAAGACTGCCGTTCAACGATCGCTCGAAATAGAATCGTTTTTCGACTGAAATCGTTCTCACCTGACGGACTGTAAGATTCACACCGATGGCTACAGACTCGTTCTCTTGGTTGCATATCACCGATTTGCATTATGGACTCAAAGGGCAGGGTTGCCTTTGGCCCAATTTGCGCGGGCCATTTCTGGAGAGCCTCGCGCCGCTGTGTGACAAGTGTGGGCCGTGGGACGCCGTGCTTTTTACGGGCGACCTTGTGCAAGCAGGCAAGTCGGATGAGTTCGCGGAAATGCAGGCCGAGGTACTCGAACACTTATGGCAGAGGCTGACCGAACTCGGATCGGGAGGTGCTATGTTGCTTGCGGTGCCGGGCAATCACGATCTCTGCCGCCCGAATCCAGACGAGGATGCGGCAGCGGATCGACTTCTCGACAAGGATGGTTTCGATCGCGTTCGTGAAAAGTTCTGGTCCCAACCGTCCGGACCGTATCGCCGAATGATCGACAACGCCTTCGCCAATTACAGCCGGTGGTGGGAATCGGCTCCGCGCCGGCCCAGCATGCTGAAGGCAGGTGAATTGCCAGGCGACTTCTCGGCGACTCTGGAACGCGGCTCGCGGCGGTTCGGGATCGTCGGATTGAACACAACATTTCTGCAGCTTGCTGGCGGAGATTACAAAGGGCGGTTGGTGTGGGATGCGCATCAACTTCACGCAGTATGTGAGGGCGGCGCGGACGTCTGGACCAGAAAGCACGATGTGTGTTTGCTCCTCACGCACCAGGGGCCGAATTGGCTGACCACCGAAGCGCAAAATCACGGCGAAACGGAAATTGCACCGGCCGGACGGTTCGCAGCGCATCTGTTCGGACACCAGCACGAACCCAACATCAAGTACATCCGGCACGGCGGCAGCCGTAATGCTATTCGTCAATGTCTGGGCTGTTCTGTGTTTGGCATGGACAAGTATGGCGACCCTCCGACGACCCGGCGAACTCACGGCTATGCGGCAGGTCGCATTGAATTCGGAGAGGAACAAGCCGTCTTGCGGCTCTGGCCGAGAATCGCAACCAACAAGACAGGACCGTGGCGGTTCGTACCCGACCACCAAAATGCTGAGTTGGAAAGCGACGAAGGAACGCCAGCAGAGCCTGTCGCTGCGCGGCCACGAGCGGCCAGCGGAACGCTGGCCAAGGCCAACGCCGTTTCTCCACCCCCGGTCGCAGCTTCAACACAAATGATTCAGTTCAAAATAACAGCAGTTCACTGCAGCGAAGGCACCGCAACTGGAACTGTCGACGACGTCTTTTGCGGTGGGACGGACGGCGTTGCGGTCGGCGATTCGGTCGATCTGTTGGACCCGATCGGATATCTCGTAGGCTATCCGGCTTTGCTTGTTGGTCGTGTCGGGTACGCGGCCAAAACGGAAGTGGACGGACCGAACGGTGCGACGTGCGTGTTCAAGATCATTTCGATGGAAGACTTTGGGGTTAACTGTTGACGCCCGGTACATCCACCAGTGCTTTGATTCCCAGCGTCGTTTCTTCCATAGATTTGTCCGCATCGATCATGCGTTTTTCCTGGAGTATCGGGTCGAGTGACGATATCGACTCCCGCCCCTGATCGATTCCCCTTTGGATACTCCAATGACCATCGAATCTGAGCCGCCGCTGATTGCCGCGCGGGATGTGACGATGGCGTTTGGTTCCTCGCGGGTGGTGCTGAGCGATGTGAACTGCGATGTCGCCAAGGGTGAATTCGTGGCGCTGCTGGGGCCGTCCGGGTGCGGGAAGTCAACGTTGTTGCGGCTGGTTGCGGGGTTGATGCCGACCACGTCCGGATCGCTGACGGTGGCGGGGCAGTCTCCGACCGAGGCGAGGCGATCTTCTCAGCGTTTGGCTTTTGTGTTTCAAGAACCGAATCTGCTGCCGTGGCGGGCAGTGGCCGCGAACATCGCGTTGCCCCTAGAGTTGGCCGGGGTGCATCGACAGGAACAAGCGCGGGCGGTGAAGGAGATCCTGTCCCTGATCGGGTTGACGCCTGACGACGCGGCCAAGCGGCCACGCAATTTGTCGGGTGGGATGCGCATGCGAGTTTCCCTGGCGCGCGCCTTGGTGACTCATCCCGATCTGCTGCTGCTCGACGAACCGTTTGCCGCGTTGGACGACGTCCTCCGGCAGCAACTGAACGAGGAACTGGTGCGGATCTGGCTGGCTCGAAGTTGGACCGGGATGTTCGTGACTCACAACGTCGCCGAAGCGGTGTTTCTGGCTCAGCGCGTGTTGGTGATGAGTTCCCGACCCGGCCGAATCGTCGCGGATGTGCGGGTTCCGTTCGATTACCCGCGTGAACCGGCCCTGCGCGCGGAGGCTCGCTTTGCCCGCTTGTGCGGTGACCTGAGCCAACAGTTGCGGGGAATTTCACCATGAAGCCGACGGGGAAATGGCTGCTGCGCACGGCTCTGCCGCCGCTCGTGT
>JANMLE010001116.1:0-1014 GCA_031372385.1 Planctomycetota bacterium
GTCGCGGTAGTGGCTCCAGTCGCAATAGGCCCGCTTGTGGACGATGCGTCCCTTTTCCAGCAGGCGTTTCAGGATCAACTGGATCTGAAACGGCCCCGACTTCATGTCACGCACGCCGATGGCCAGGTTTTCGAAATCGACGAAGACGGCGATCAGTGGAACGTCGGACGACATGGGCAATGATCCTTGAGGGGAACGGCGACGGAGACGTGAAACCGCGCGCGACAGGTGGTTACGGGTGGAGAAGGATAGCACTCCGCCCCGCCACACAACAGGCTGGGATTCGCTAACAGCGCCCGAACGCCCGACTGTGCTGCAAATCTTTTGGGAACTCAATGAGCCGCTCAATGAGTCGCGGGGCGTCAACCCGATGGCACTCACTTTGAGGGACGTCCAAATCCACGTTGCTGTTCGACGTAGCTGAATTCGCAAGAATTCAGCCGGTTTCGGCGATCCTCTGAACTCTTGCGAGTTCAGCTACAGGGCTGGGGATTCACCGGCAACGTTCAGGCGGCGTCGCGGAACAGATCGTCGGTCTCGGCGAGCAAGACTGGAACGAGACATTCGCGCACCAACAGTCCGTTCAGGGGCATCACGACAGTGCTACCCGGCGCGGAGATCGGGCCGGTGGCGAATTGGAAGACGAACCTCCAGTGCATGGCCAGCCCCGCCAGGACGGCGATGTGCCACAGTTCGTGCGGACCGACCACCCCGTCGATCAGCATCGGCCCATGAATCAACAAGACAATGGCACCGACCGTGTACGACAGGCCGCCAAACACCGCGTATCGAATGAACGTCCAGCCGTAGCGCCGCCACAGGACGGTCGCGGTCACGGCGCCGCCCCAGCCAAACGTCAGGAAGATCGCGATTCCCGCCACACTCGGCAGATGATCGAAGTAACTCGTCCGCAGAATCACCCCGCCAATCGCAGTGATCCAAGCCACCGTCACCGGCGCCCAGCGTTCGATTCCGGTAAACAGGATGACATGCACCGGAGTGATGCAGCCGGCG
>JANMLE010001143.1:0-3520 GCA_031372385.1 Planctomycetota bacterium
TGCGGCCGTGAAGGCTTGCGAGACTTCCACCAGTCGGGAACCCGCACGACCAGCCCGCTCTGCTCCATCACCGGGACGTCGCGCAGGAACCGGTATGCCTGTTGAATCGTCCATGCCTGCGGCTGAAACAACGCGCGCGACGACAGCAGCTCCTTGACGACGGCACTGGCATCCGCGGCCGTTTTCACCGGCACCAGCAGCTCGGCCAGCTTGGTCCGATCGTGTTCGCCCGCGTACTGCTTGAGGGCCTCGGCCAACGGCAGATGCTGGACCTGAGCCTTGGCCGTCATGCGATGCGTGTACGTGGCCAAAAACGCAAACGGCCGGTCCGCGTCCCGCTTGTTCTCCGCCAAATGAAACGTGACCCGACCAAGCAGGTGCCATTGCGGATTGACCGCGCGGAGAAACACGGGCCATCCGCCGGTGGTCTCGGCGACGCGACCCGCCACACGCTGGATCAGCTCGTCCCAC
This sequence comes from Planctomycetota bacterium, assembly GCA_031372385.1. GTDB lineage: Bacteria > Planctomycetota > Planctomycetia > Planctomycetales > Planctomycetaceae > Schlesneria. Next base: position 472 of record JANMLE010001143.1, read on the forward strand.
AGCCGCTGCATCACGTCGGGAGTCAGATACTCCAGCCCGCGCATCGGCGGAGCCTCGGCGATCAGCACCGCCAGCGCGAGATCATCCGGCGGCGGCAGCGAGTCATGCCGCGCGCCCCGGACACTCTTGCTCGTTGAGGCTCGACCCGCCGCGAGCCCCGCCAACTGCTCCTCATTCAGATGCGAAACGGCGTCGAAGAACCGCCGCGCCCAGTCGCGCCAGAACAACAGATCCACCGGCAGCGCGCCGGTCGCGCGCGACATCACCAGACACAGCAACCCGTCGGCCGACGAATCCCCGAACGCCTGTCGAATCGCCGCCGCATCGGCCGAACTCAACGTGCCACCGTCCGCCGTCTCGTCGACAGACTCACACAACAACCGCCCGTGCGGGGAAATGGCAATTCGAATACTCATAGTCGCGGCAAATTACCCGACGCACACTGTTCTGCAAAACGACCCTTGCGATTTGTGAGACTTCCGCCGTCACCGCAGCAGCCTGTTGACGAACGTAACGCAGGCGGCTCGCTTGGTGGATTTGTCCGGTTGAAATCACAACCGGGCAGCCCGTGCTACGAAAACGTCAACGCGAAGTTAGACCTACAGCGATCACTTGGCGGTCTTGTGCTTGAGGCGGACGACAGCTCTTGAGCCCGAAGGGCGGCAGATCGTAGCCCACGGCGCGAGCCGTGGGTTGAATGGCGAAGAGATCGCATTAGCCCGGAGGGCGATACTTCGACGAACTTTCTGCGTCCATCGATGTGTCGCCCTCCGGGCTGATTGAAGATTGCTGCCGATCTCCCACGGCTCGCGCCGTGGGCTACGATCTGCCGCCCTCCGGGCTAAGACCATCACGACAACTGTCATCTCGGCGCTGGAGGCTTGTGTTGATGGATCCATCGAAGTCTGCGGAGCGGCCTTCCAACGTGAAATTGGTGTCCGCCGGAAACGAAGATTCCGGTGCGTGACAGGGGGCTTGCCACGGCGTCCATGATCGTATGAATGACGGGATTAAAAGAAGCACGACTCATCAGGCGCGGGAATGCAAAAACGACAACTGGTTGCTACCTTGGCTGCGGATTTTCCAGAAGGGAATGAACGTGGCCGCAATCGACGAGTCGACGATGGAACCGATCCCAACGACCGGTCCGAACTACACGCTGTGGCAACTGGTGGGGTACGCGCTGAAGCTCGGGACGATTGGCTTCGGCGGGCCGGTCGCGCTGGTGGGGTACATGCACAGCGACCTGGTCGAACGCCAGAAGTGGATTTCCGAGGCCGAGTACAAGGAGGGGCTGACGCTGGCGCAGCTCATGCCCGGTCCGCTCGCCGCGCAACTGGCGATCTATCTCGGGTTCGTTCACTACAGTGTGCTTGGAGCGACACTCGTCGGCGTCGCGTTTGTGATCCCCTCGTTCCTGATGGTGCTGGCGCTCGGCTGGGCCTACGTTGAATATGGCGGCATCAGTTGGATGCAGGCTGTGTTTTACGGGGTCGGAGCCAGCGTGATCGGGATCATCACGATCAGTGCCTACAAGCTGACGCAGAAGACGATCGGCACGGCCTGGCTGTTGTGGGTGATTTACCTGGTGAGCGCCCTGACGACGATCATCACCGAGAACGAGAACATCCTGCTGTTCCTCGGTGCCGGCCTGATCGTGTGGGCGATTCGAACGCCTCCGTGGCGACGGGCTCCGGCCCCGGTGGCCCACGGGTTCCTGCTGCCGCTCACCGTGTTGCCAGCGGCGAAGGCGACGTTGAACGAGCTGCTGACTCAGATCGCGCTCTTCTTCACCAAGGCGGGGGCGTTCGTGTTCGGCAGCGGGCTCGCCATCGTGCCGTTCCTGTATGGCGGCGTGGTGAAGGAGTACGGGTGGCTCAATGACCGCGAGTTCCTCGACGCCGTCGCCGTGGCGATGATCACTCCGGGTCCGGTGGTGATCACGGTCGGCTTCATCGGCTATCTCGTGACGGGTCGCGAAACCAGTTTGAGCGGGGCCGATTTCTGGACCGGTCTGGCCGGCGCGTCGGTCGCGGCGCTGGCGACGTTTCTTCCCTGCTACCTGTTCACGATCATTCCGGCCCCGTACTTCAAGAAGCACGGCAAGCGGCCGGGCATCGTGGCGTTCGTCGACGGCGTCACAGCCGCCGCGGTCGGAGCGATCGCCGGAGCCTGCGTCGTGCTGGGCCGGCGCACCATCTTCGAAAACGGCTGGACTCCGGAGTTCCCCAAGATCGTGCTGCTGCTGGCGACGATCGGCCTGCTGCTGAAGTTCAAGAAGCTCCCCGAGCCGGTGATCGTCCTCGGCGCAGCCCTCATCGGCCTGCTGATCTTCCCGTTCGTCCGCGGCTGACCACAGTGGCCGAAGAAGCGGGTCGCCGCGTGGATAGCACGCTACTGGTGGGCCGTGGCTTGTTGCCGTTGAACCGGTTCACTGAACCCGTCCGGTGATCAGGCGACCGGCAATTCCAAACACGCCCCGCCACCGAGTTTACCTCGGTGGTTCAACGGCTTTTGCACTACTTGCGCAGCACAGCAAATCAATAGTGCAAAAGCCGTCGAGCCACCGGGACAAGCCCAATGGCGGGGAAACTATATCTTGCCGCTCGCCTAACAGCCGTTGCCGCCCCGCGTGTTGTCACCGCTTTGGGTCAGACTCTCCGTTGGGCTTGCGTTGCTTCCCGAACCACTCGTGCTCGGGACGGGCGAGGATGTCATTGATGGCCTTTCGCACGGCGGTGGCGGCTTCGGCGTTCCCCTCTTTCTCGGCTTGATCGGCGACCGCGCGGGCCTGGGGAATGAGCTTCTGGTAAAACCGTTCGGCCACTTCGGACATGCCGTGCCAGTGCGCGTAGTCGGGGGCCATCATTGAGGCACCGTGCCGGGCGCGGCGGCCCTCGTGATGCCAGAGGTAGAACCACGTCCACTCGATCTCCTCGTCGAACTCCACCGGCGTGAGCAGCTTGTTGGAGCGGAGTGCGCCGATGATCTTCAGGCCGGGCTTCGCGAACTTCTCGTTGTAGTTGACCACGAAATCGTCGTACTGCTG
>JANMLE010001164.1:0-4544 GCA_031372385.1 Planctomycetota bacterium
TTCAGACGCACGGACGAGGCGTCCGTGCTACGGGGACTTTTGTCGGTCACGTCATTGTCCGCGACCTCGTGCGGCATGAAAATGACTCCCGACCCCTTCTCGGACAGACTCTGACTCGACCCGCCGAGATTGACCCATCGTGTAAGAACGGCGGCAAATGGCCACACCCACAGCCGCTGATTGACTGGCAGATTCATCGTTGCCCGGCAATGATGGTCGCGACGCGGGGGGGCTAAGCGTCGCCCCTTGAGCGGTGAAGATCGGACGCCATCGCCTGGGCTCGAAAGCCGCCAGCATTTGTGGCCCGTTCCTGTGATGTGTGACAGTTCACATCACAGCTTGGTCTGCGATCAACAACTCGTTCGAAAGGCAGGGACGCCCATGGCATCGAAGTTTGGTTCAGGGAAGAAGAAATCGATCAGTTCGGTCGCCGAAAGGGTGGCTCTGGCACTGCGGGAGTTCCAAGCCGCGGGTGTCAGTCGGGGCTTCAACGATTTGGTCATCAACTGGCAGGTCGAATTGGACTTGCTGTTGAAAGACCATAACCCGCTGCACCGGACTATTGGCACCGCATTCATCGACAGTGTCACCAAGGTTAAGTACTTCCCCGAGGAAGAAACGATCTCCTGTCGCGTCCAACACGGGCGGGGGCCGGAAGTCAACATTGAGATCGGGGATTCGCCAGACGATCCGGATCTCGTCCTGAATGGTTTCTGCACATGCGCTTTTACCGACGACTACGGCTTGTGTGAACACACGTATGCGGCCACGGCGTATTTGCAACGTCTGTTCCTTCAAAGCCCGCCGCCGCCGCTGGTGAAATCGATCCTGGGCGAAGTCGAATCCGGCTGGGAAACCGCCCTGCGCGCGCTCGACCAGATCCTGGACCTGCCGGATGAGTTCTCCGGGATGTGTGACGAGCCGATCGCCGCCAAGCCGAAATCGCGGCTGGTCTGGCGGGTGACTGTCATGACCGCCCCCGTGTTCTACGGTGATCGGATCCGGCTTGAGCCCATTGAGCAGTCACCCAGCGGGGCGAAGAAGGGGGGGTGGAACAAGGGACGTGTCATTCGCTGGGACAAGATCGCGCGGGGCGCCAACCTCGCGGTCATCGCCGCCGACTACGATGTCGTCCGCGCCGCGGACCTGACCACGTATCAGGACACTCCCTACGGACATCAACTCGGTTCGGTGTTCGAAGCATTGATCGGCCATCCGCATGTGATGGTCGACTCGAACTCCGTGGTCGTCCGACGCGGCCAACTCGGGTTGTCCATGGAAGAGAAGGACACCGCGTGGCACCTGGTTCCGGCGCTCGACGGACGTCCGTTGACGAACTTCGTGGGTCGAGCCCTCTTCGGCTCGACCCATCTCGTCGCGTTCGATTCCGAGCGACAGGAATTGATTGTGGCGAAGGCCGCGCCGCAACTGGTCGGTCTCTGTGCGAAGCTGATCAGCACGCCGACCGTCATTCCCCCCGAAGCGCAATCGGAATTCCTCAAGCGGTTGCCTGCACTCGAAGCGCGGATGCCCATCGGATTGCCCGCGTCGCTCAAAGGGGAACTCGTCGAGGCCCGCGACCAGATCTCATTGAGGATTCATCCGGTGACACCGACCGGCGCGACGGTCGATTTCCGCGTCACCCCCGCGCCCGAGGGAATGAGTTTCGCGCCCGGCGACGGTCCCGTTGAAGTCATCGGCAGGGACGACGGGGCGCGCGTGCGGGTCGAGCGTGATCTGGCCGCGGAAGCGAACCGGGCGACATTGCTGAGTGAAGAACTGTTCGTCACGCGGTTCACCCAGACCGAGCCGTTTGCGTGGAGGATCGAGCACGACGACGACGTCTTGGATCTGCTCGACACCCTGCGCGCCCGGCCGGAGAACGACCCGCTTGTCGTCTGGCCCGAAGACGCCGATGTCCGCCGGATGACGATGCTCGGCGAAGTCTCGGCCTCGTCGCTGAAAGTCGAAATCAAGGATCAACACGACTGGTTCGGGCTGTCGGGAACGATCGAACTCGGCGGTCAAAAGTTTCCACTCGCCACGCTGCTGGCGGCGCTGCGCGACGGACGCCGGTATGTCTCGCTGGGGAAGGGGCAGTTCGCCTCAATCGCGCAGGCCTTCCGCGATCGGCTGGCATCGGTGGCCGACATGCTGCACAGCAACCGGGGCAAGCTGGAATTCAACGCCACGGCGGCCCCTGTCATCGCCGATTTGCTCGACGACCAGTTGGCGCTGAAGGTCTCAAAGAAATGGAAGGAAACGCTCACCCGGTTGAACCGCGCGGCGGATCTCGATCCGCAAGTTCCGGTGATGCTGACCGCCGAGTTGCGCGACTATCAGGTCGAGGGCTTCAAGTGGCTGCGCCGGCTGGCCGAGTGGGGTGTCGGCGGCATCCTCGCCGACGACATGGGTCTCGGCAAGACGGTGCAGGCGCTGGCTGTGCTGCTCGATCGGCGCGACTCGGGGCCGACGCTGGTCGTGGCACCGGTGTCCGTCGGATTCAACTGGCAGCGCGAGACCGAACGATTCGCTCCGACACTGCGGCCGATCCTCTATCGTGAAACGGACCGCGTTGAGTTCCTCAAGACGCTCGGCCCCGGCGACATGCTCATCACGAGTTACTACCTCATGCAGCAACATGCCGAAGAATTGTCGGCGGTGAAATGGGGAACGCTGGTGCTGGACGAGGCCCAGTACATCAAGAACAGCCAGACGAAGACGGCCCAAGTGGTGCGGGGTCTCGATGCGGACTGGCGTCTGGCACTCACGGGGACACCGTGCGAGAACCATCTCGGCGACTTGTGGAGCGTCTTCCGCGGTGTCTCGCCCGGACTGTTCGGCAGTTGGGAACGCTTCCGCGAAGTCTTCGCCGACCCGATCGAAAAAGGAAAAGTTTCCGAGCGAAAACAGGCGCTGTCGCGAGTCCTTCGTCCATTCGTCCTGCGTCGCACCAAGTCCGAAGTGTTGAAGGAATTGCCCGCGCGCACCGAAGTCCAGCTCACGGCGGAGCTCTCTGATGCGGAACGCAAACGCTACGAAGACGCCCGCCTGTGGGCCGTCACGCACCTGGCCGGCCTGGAGACCGACACCGGCAAGGACCAGCGGTTCCAGGTTCTCGCCGCGCTGACCAAGCTGCGTCAACTCGCCTGTCATCCGCGGCTGGTCGATCAGTCGTGGGACAAGTCCTCGGCGAAGCTCGACCTGTTCTTGGAAACCGTCGATGAACTGCGCGAGGGGAAACACCGTGCCCTCGTCTTCAGCCAGTTCACATCGCACCTGGCTCTCATCCGCGAAGCCCTCGACGCACGAAAGATCACGTACCAATACCTGGATGGCCAGACGACACCCAAGCAACGGCAGGTGCGGGTCGATGCCTTCCAGCACGGCGACGGGGAGTTCTTCCTCATCTCGCTCAAAGCCGGCGGCACGGGCCTCAACCTGACCGGGGCCGACTACGTGATTCATCTCGATCCGTGGTGGAACCCGGCCGTCGAAGACCAAGCCACCGACCGGGCTCACCGCATCGGCCAGACTCGCCCCGTCACGGTCTACCGCCTCGTCGCCAAGGACACGATCGAAGAACAGATCCTGAAGCTGCACGGCGACAAGCGAAACCTGGTGGCCGGTGTCCTCGACGGCACAGACCAGGCCGCCAAACTCTCGACGCACGAACTGATCGATCTGATCAAACTGGGCGGCAGACAAACCTGAGCCCGCGGGCCGCTGCGGCGCGAAATGAAAATGAAGTTTGACGTTCCCGCCAATTGTCCAAATAGGTCGTGGGGCAGAATGGCACTGCCGGCCGGGTTTTTCGCGTGGTCGGCGCGCAGCGGGGGGACGCACGCGCGAGGGCATGTGAAACCTTCGGATGACCGTCAACAATTCGAGGGCGGAGGGAGATATTGGGCTGGGTGATGAGACCGGCTCGGTCTAACTTTCGCCTTCGATGAGACCCTTCTTGGACGCGGCTGGCAAGCTGTACCAGGGAGGGTCTCATGCCTTTCATACCGAAGGGCCGCGGCGCGGATAGATCGTTTCAGCTCGTGAGACGGTCGCTGTTGCAGGGCGACAGTCTGCCCTTCCACGAGGCGCTGACCGCCGGGCAGACCCGGCAGGCCTTCGACGCGGAGAGCCTATGAGTTTTTCGCCACCGGGCTTGTCCCATTCGTTGATACCTCGCGCGGCCTTACCTGAGACGTTTAGCCGCTACGCCAACGGCGTGCGCGCGGCAACGGTTCGCTCCCACCTGCGCGCACTCCGTTGCCGTAGCGGTTAAACGAAAACGTCTCACTTTTGTGCCGCGTGCGGTCCTAACGGCTTCTGCACTACTCCAGGCTCTCGTGAAATTCGAGTAGAGCAAAAGCCGTTGAACCACCGACGCAAGGTCGGTGGCGAAATGAACACACGCTCGGACGGATTGGAAATCCGTCCTACGGTGGCTGGTTGGGCACGTGGTCGATGCGACAGTCGCCGTTCAGCTCGCCGTCAGACCAGCCGTCCCCGTCAGACCAGCCGCCAGCGTTTTCTCAGCATCCATTCAC
>JANMLE010001165.1:0-2160 GCA_031372385.1 Planctomycetota bacterium
CCGATTGGCCGCCGCTTCGGGCGAGTCCGCCGCCGCGCGCGTGTCGCACACGATCAGCTTCGCGACGCGGGCCGGATGCCGCTCCACAAACTGCCACGCGATGTAGCCTCCCATCGACAGGCCGCAGAACACGACCGGCCCCTCGACGGCGAGGGCGTCCAGCAGTCCGGCCAGATCGTCGGCGAACTGCTCCATCGAGACCGAGTCCAGCGCACCGTCGGTCCCACCAAACCCGCGCAGGTCCGGCGCGATCACACGATGCGTTTTCGAGAACTCGTCGATCTGCGCCCGCCACATGGTGTGATCGAGCGGAAATCCGTGAACGAACAGAATCGCCGAGCCAACCCCTTCGTCGGCCACGCGAAACCGGACGCCGTTGACTTCGACAGTGCGCAACATCGTGGTCAATCCTGGACCGAAGTTTGGGAAAGGATGAATCGGCTGACGGCTGTCGGCCGGACGGCTGTCGGCCGACGGCATGTTTCCCCGGCCCGAACTGCCGCGTCGAGTTCGTGGCGGGCTTCGATCTCCAAGAAATCGAGTGACATCGGCTTTCTCCGTTGCGTGCCGGGAGAGAGTGTAGTCCCTGATGCGGCTGTCTAACAGACCCGCGCCGCGCGGCTGGGGAACGCCATCAATCGCGCCGAACTGCTGGCGCTTCCCGCCGATGCCGAACGGGGCCGGCAACTCTTCTTCCGCGACGGCGCAGCGAGTTGCAAAAGCTGCCACCGGGTCCGCGACGTCGGCGAAAACCTCGGCCCGGATCTCAGCCAGATCGGCAAGAAGTATCCCCCTGCCGAGTTGCTGACACATCTCTTGGAGCCAACCAAACTGATCGACCCGAAGTTCATCCAGTACACGCTGGAAACCACCGACGGCCGCGTGCTGTCGGGGTTGGTCATCGAACGCACCGAACAGGAGGTGGTGTTACGAAACGCGCAGAACCCCAGGCTGCGGTTCGCGACCAGTGAGATCGAGCAACTCGTCCCGCAGCAAAAATCCCTGATGCCCGAACTGCTCTTGCGCGACATGACGCCCCAACAGGCCGCCGATCTGCTGGCCTACCTGGCGTCGTTGAAATGACGGTCCCCACTTGTTATCGCCATCACTCGTGACAAAACAACGACTCCTGACCGGTTGTTTCCTTCGTGTGCCCAATGTTCTCGCCATCAAATCGCGGGGGGCGGTCGAGGAAGACCAATCCCAGCCACCCAGTCCGTGAATGAAGAAGTACACTGGCGAGCAAAGCCCCTCCCAAGTGTTGGGCTGCTTGTTGTCGATTCCCCATGCGTTGCGGTGCATGGTATGTTGGTACCCTGTGGAATTCCGCAGTGGCTGGTACGAGAGGGAATGACATGCAAGCGCATACCTTTGACGAGACGTTGCAGGCGTTCAAGCGGGTGACGCCGTATCGACCCTTCACGGTCGCGTTGGTGAATGGCGACCGGTTTGAGGTGGATCATCCCGACGCTCTGATCGTGCGCGACGGTGTGGCTGTGTACCTGGGGCCGGGTGGTGTGCCTGTGCTGTTCGATCATGAAGGCGTCAGCAACGTGGTCGGCGACCTGCTGTCGCACCCGGATGACTGACGGGACCGTTGCTGCCAGCGAACTCGGCGATGATCCGCAGCACGCGACGGGTGGCCAGGGCTGGAGCCGTTTTGGGCGATGCCACGGAAATGGAGATCAACCCCCAAGACTGGAGCATCGCGAGGCCGCTCCTGCCCTGGCCACCCCGCCCGCGACGGTGCGGTCAGTTGCAAGAGCTGCCACCGGGTCCGCGACGTGGGCGAAAACCTCGGCCCGGATCTCAGCCAGATCGGCAAGAAGTATCCCCCCGCCGAGTTGCTGACTCACCTGTTGGAACCGTCCAAACTGATCGACCCGAAGTTCATCCAGTACACACTGGAAACCACCGACGGCCGCGTGCAGTCGGGCTTGGTCATCGAACGCACCGAACAGGAAGTCGTCTTGCGAAACGCCCAGAACCCCCGGCTGCGGTTCGCAACCAGCGAGATCGAGCAACTGGTCCCGCAGCAAAAGTCGATGATGCCCGAACTGCTCTTGCGCGACATGTCGCCCCAACAGGCCGCCGATTTGCTGGCGTTTCTGGCGTCGTTGAAATAATGGTCCGCACACGGTCGTCGGGACACAGTTCGGG
>JANMLE010001174.1:0-3321 GCA_031372385.1 Planctomycetota bacterium
GACGATCGACCCATCCCGGTTCCGTTCCAAGAGCCGCAACACACCGTTCGCGGGTTGGAACGTGCGGGGCCAGGTTCAGGCCGTGGTGATCGGCGGAGAAATCCGCTTCCGCGCCAACGGAGTCGGCTGACGTTTGAGACGACTCCTCAACATGCGTTAAACCCACAGCGCTTCCTTGGCTGATTCATCATTGGCGTTCGACGGGTGTTCTTCAGCCCGGAGGGCGACAGATGGTAGCCCACGGCGCGAGTGGGGAATCGTCAACACATGCCCACAGCCCGGAGGGCGACACACCGAAGGACGTCAACGGTTGATCGAAGTGTCGCCCTCCGGGCTAACGTCGTTTCGGTGTCCCTCAACCCACGGCTCGCGCCGTGGGCTACCATCTGTCACCCTCTGGGCTGAAAAGACGAGCGAAAGTCGCCATCCAGGCGACTCTGTTCGCGCCGGGTGACTCGCGGGAATTCGCCGCCGGATCAGTCTCTGCGGTTTCCCTAGTCGTCGTGCGGGCGACTACAATGGGCCGCCCGCCCTGTGCCGTTGCCGGGCGCTTCGATGATTCCCGCTCTTCCAATGCCGCCGCGAATGACCCAAGAATCGTTACCACTGGCCAACGCGAACGGATTGCCGATCTCCGAAACGGCGATCGCCGCCATCGACGGCGGATTGCGCTACCGCGGTTACGCCATCGAAGAATTGGTCGAACATTCGAATTTCGCCGAAGTCGTGTACTTGGTGGTTCGCGGTGAATTGCCGTCGCACGAACAACTGGCTGATTTGCAGGCGATCATCACGGAAGCCGCGGTGCTCGAACCCGATCTGCTGTCGTGGATTGAACGGATTCCGCTGAATGCCTCCGCCATCGATGTGCTGCGGACCGCGGTCAGCCTGATCGCGTTGGACGAGTGCCACGACGATGATTCCAGTCCGGGTGCAGCTTGGGAGACCGTGCAGCGACTGCTCGCGCAACTGCCCGTTTTGGTCGCGGCGAGATATCGGATGGGTCGCGGCCAGCCCTTGCTGGAATCTCGCGATGACCTGAGTTACGCCGCGAACCTGTTGTGGTTGCTGACGGGGCGCGAGCCGTCGCCGACCGCCGAACGGGCCTGCGATGCGCTGTTGATCCTGACCGCCGAACACGAGTTCGCCCCGTCGACATGCGCCGCGCGCGTCGTCGCGTCGACCCGCGCCGACTTTCACTCGGCCGTCATCGCCGGGATGTGCGCCATCAAGGGGGCCTGGCACGGCGGACCGGGGCATCAGATCATCGACATCCTCGAAGCGGTGGGACGGCCCGAGGCGGCGGTGACCATCGTCCGGGCGGTCCTGCAACAATACGAACGGGTTCCCGGATTCTGGCACCGGGTCTACAAGACCAGTGACCCGCGCGCCGAATTGCTGGCTCCGTTCTGTCGCAAAGTTGCCGAAGAATCCGGCCACATGAACTCGGAACTGGTGGCTGCGGCGATTGAGAGTGCCGTCTGGGACGAGCAGCAGATTCTGCCCAGTCTCGACTGGCCCGCGGCCCGGTTGCTGCACTACCTTGATCTCGACGCGGATCTGTTCGTGCCGATTTTCGTCATCAGCCGAATGGTGAGTTGGGCGGCGCACTACATTGAACAACAACAATCGCCCGCCCCGATCCGTCCCCGCGGCAACTACTCCGGCCCGCCCAACCGCCAATTCGAACCGCTCGAAGAACGCGGCTAAACCACGGCAGCGGTTCTCTGTCCACCAACGCCCATCCACTACCCACTAACCACAACCCACTAACCCCATGCACGCCTTCCAACGCTGTATCGCCCCGCTCTGCCGCGCCACGTATGACGTGAGCGACGTGCTCACGTCCTGCCCGGATTGCGGCAGCCTGCTGGACATCGAATACGAATGGGACCAGCTTCCCGTGCCGTCGTCGCTGCGGGACTTCGAAGCCCGCTGGGGGAACCGTCGCAACCCGCTGGATCTGAGCGGCGTGTGGCGGTTCCGCGACCTGCTGCCGTTTGCCCGTGATGAAGACATCGTCACGATCGGTGAGGGCCAGACGATCCTGCAGCAGAGCGCCGCGGTCGGCAAGTATGTCGGCATGAACCCCGGCAGCCTGTCTCTGCAATACGAGGGTCTGAACCCGTCCGGCAGTTTCAAGGACAACGGCATGACGGCCGCGTCGACGCACGCGCGCATGGTCGGTGCGAAGATGGCGGCCTGCGCGTCGACCGGCAACACCAGTGCGTCGCTGGCGATCTATGCCAGCACGACGCAGGTCTTCAAGGTGGTCGTGTTTGTCGGCAGCGGCAAGATCGCGTATGGCAAGCTCTCGCAAGCACTGGACTACGACGCCAAGACGCTGCAAGTTCTGGGAGACTTTGACGACGCGCTGGATCGCGTGCGCGAAGTCGTCGGCGAACGGGGGATTTACCTCTGCAACAGCGTCAACCCGTTTCGGTTGGAGGGTCAGAAGACGATCATGTACCGCGTGCTGGAGGGGCTCAACTGGCAGGTTCCGGACTGGATCGTGGTTCCCGGCGGAAACCTCGGCAATTCGTCGGCGTTCGGCAAGGCCTTCGCCGAATTGAAGGCTCTGGGCCTGATCGATCGCATCCCCCGATTGGCCGTCATCAATGCGGCCGGTGCCAACACGCTGTATCAACTGTACGAGGAGCGCGGCGTCCGCTGGGACGGCGGCCTGTCCGATGACGGGACCATCGACACCTTCTTCGCCGACATGACCGCCGAAAACCGCAAAGCCTCGACACTGGCCAGTGCGATCGAGATCAACCGCCCGGTCAATCTGAAGAAGTGCCTGCGCGCCTTGGAAACGTGCGACGGCGTCGTGCGGCAGGTGACGGATCAGGAGATTCTCGACGCCAAAGCCCAAGTCGGTGCCGGCGGTTTCGGTTGCGAGCCCGCCAGCGCCGCCAGCGTGGCCGGTGCCCGGCTGCTGCGCGCGGACGGAACGATCGCCCCCAGCGACCGGGTGGTCTGCATCCTGACCGGCCACCAACTGAAAGACCCCGATGTGACGGTGGCGTACCACTCGGGCGACCCGGCGCTGTTCGACGCGAAGCTCGGCACGCGCGGTGTCCAGCGGGCCACGTTCGCCAACAGTCCGGTGGTCGTCGAGAACAACCTGCAGAAGATCATCGCCGTGTTGGACAGCCGCTGATGTCGATTCATACCTCGCGCGGCCGGTGAGTCGTGTGGCCGCGGGGGGCGCGCCCCGCGGGGGGTTGTGGGGGATCGCCGCCCACCCGCGGGGCGGGGGCCCCGCCGGGGTACCGAAGCAAACCCATAATTCCCCCCAGGAGCAAGATGGGACCCGCC
>JANMLE010001419.1:0-5033 GCA_031372385.1 Planctomycetota bacterium
CGGCCGGTTGACGGGTGGTGTGGATCTGCTCCTCGCCACCGGTGAGATTCACGCGGGTAACACCAACGTGCTGGTCGACATGGAACTGACGGAAGCGGGCCCGATTCGCCTGCAAGGATCGTTGTCGATCGATTACCGCCGTCCCCCCGCCAGCGTGACGAAACCCGCCGCCCCGGACGACAACAAACCCGCATCCGACGCGGCCAAGCCCGCCTCGACGGACACGGCGAAACCGCAACCTTGATTTCGCGGCGGGGTGGCCGGGGCTGGACCAACGGGAAGCCCCGGTCTTTGATCGCGAGAATCGGTTCCCAGTGCGAGCAATCCCACGACTGCTGTTGCCGAGTCATTCAACAATTCCGGGGTTTCGCCCAAAGCGGCTCCAACCCCGGCCACCCTGCCGGCTTTGCGAGTTGTCGAACAGACTCCACGACTTCCTGCCCGCCCGCATCCTGCATGACTGACATTCCGCCCATGATCACAAGCAGCAGCCGCCCGGTGCCGAACCGAAAATGATTCATTACTTGCTCCTATTTGAAGACTCACCGAGATACTGTCTGCCCGCCGTCGGTAACGATGGCAGAACTGATTCCAAGGTAACTTGTCTCAGGCTGATCGCCCAACTGCATTCCCTCAACGAAAGGACGCCTTGAATGCCCTCACCGTCAGTTTGTTTTTGCGCGTCGTGCAATCTCGAGTTCGCGACTGATGTGTTTGATTTGTGTCCTGTTTGCCACAGCCCGCCGGTGGAAGGACTACGGCGACCTTGGTCGCAAACAGAGTTCCTGATTCGGAACTTTGGTGACAAGTCCGACCCCATCGTGCGCCTGCACGCGGACCAGCAATCTGTGAACAAGAACATGGCGTTTGTGGCAGCCGCGTGGGTCGGAATAGTGTTCGTGCTGATCTGTTTTCGCCTTTTTCAAGGCGTGGACTTTAATCCACCGTTTGTCGTTGCAAGCATCATGCTCGCGGTTTTGGCGGTGGTTTTCGGAATTGTCCTTCTCTATATGAAGAACTTCCGTCCCATTGAAGTCTTGCGGGACGGCTCGCTCAGGATACCCAGGGCGGCCAACGCCCCACGCTCCATGACGGGTCTCTTGATCAATGCTGCGATCAAAGCCAGCCATGATGCTTCAGAGAGGAGTTACTACAAGCTCCCGACCTCTCAATGGCTCCCATTTGTGGAGAGAATGGGAAAGGGTGAGGCCCTGTCGTTGGTCAACGAACTTGTTGAACCGGGCATGCGTCCGTTGTTTTCCAAAGTTGATTCTCAAATGGTTGAGGTTCGGAATGCGCTGAACTCGCTTGCGACCAAAGCCTAACGGCGGAGGGAAGCATTGCCGAGCACATTTGTCACTTAGACGCTATCCGGAAATGAACGGGTTATTTCGTAGCGTTTTATGCGGCGGGGTGGCCGGAACTGGACCAACGGGAAGCCCCGGTCTTTGATCGCGCAAATCGGTTCCCAGTGCGAGCAATCCCACGACTGCTGTTGCCGAGTCATTCAACAATTCCGGGGTTTCGCCCAAAGCGGCTCCAACCCCGGCGACCCTGCCGACGGACGCGGCAAAACCACAGCCTTGAGTTCGCGGTGACTCCGCCAATGTGTCAGGTGCGCTCGCTGGCAAGCTGTTCCACCGCTCGGATCACTCGTTCCGCCAGATCCTTTCGATCGATGCGCTGGTACTGCCCGTCGATCGGGCCCAGATCGGCCCAGTCACTCATTCCCTGCAGGGTGTTCGCGACCATCAGGTCGGCGGCCGACTGACAGCGCGATCGTTCTCCGACCACCAGCAACTGCTCGTCCGTCACATCCACTTCGAGTTTGAACTTGACGAGGATTCCCCGGAAGCCCCACGCGGTGCGCATCTGATCGACCAGCTTGGGTGTCTGCACGAGTCGCAGCCACAGCTCCTTTTCGGTGCTCTTGATCTTGCCGGCGTCCTGCTTGACCAGCGACGGCATTCCCGGCTCGGCATGATGCCACGTCGATGTTGCCGGTTCGAAGCGGGTCTCGGGTGACGTGGCGTAGGCCCCCGCGCAGTCGTAGTCGCTGACCGCCGCGCAATGGATGATCGCGTCGTACGAAACCTGCGTGACATGCGCTTCGAGCGCCCGCTGGAGGTCCGCGAAGGTCTGATACGTCTCCACCGTCAGTCGATTCTTGAGAACGCCGAGGCCGTCCACGATCGGAGTCACGACTTCGGGGTGCGATGTCAGCAGATGGACGCTGTGTCCCTGCGCGGCGGCGAACCCCGCGATGTTGGCTCCCGTCCGGCCCGTGAACACGTTCGTGATGCAGCGTACCCGGTCAATGAATGTGATCGTTTTCCCCGCGGTCACCTGGAACTTCATGAAGCGACTCCAACTTGATTCACCATCCGCCCAATCAGCCGTCGATGCGACGGATACCACCTCGAATCAGGGTTCGCAAGACAATCAGGTTGGAAAGGCGAAGCGCTGCAACGGCGCACCGTCGTCGTGATCGAATCGCGTGATCGGAACCGTGCCAACCGACCGTTCGTGGACTGGACGCCGGCAATCGGGCAGAATCAGACGGGCGGTCGCACTGACGTTCGTCGATCGCACTGCCATGAATGCGAGAGGCCATGCGGCAAAGGTTTCGCAAAGGCCGATCGTCGGTGACAAAGATTGACGTGACTGCTGTTCGGCGGTCAAAGCTCGGGAAACTTTCCAGCGAACCCGGTGTTGATTGTCGCCACAGTCGTTGAAGGGACTCTTCGTTCGGTGTGTTGTTCATTCCATTGGGAACAGGGGGCGGGTCAGTGCGACAGATCTTTTCAATTGCTGCGATCGCCAGCGTGATGTTCGGTGCGGTGTGTTTCAGGGTGGTTGATCGAACGGCTCAGAGCCATGAGCCGCCGGTTCCCAACGACCTCAAGCCAATCGGCGGGCGGTGGTTCGTCCAGGAGAAAGCGGGCGCGAAACCGGTCTACTTCCATCGTGACGGCGAGCGGTTCGTGGACTTGTTCTCGTACCACACGAAGGACTCGAACAAGGACGGCATCGACAATGTGAAGGTCAGCCACGACGCGCGGTTCCTGATCATCGAGAGTCAGGGCTACCCGAATCATCCGACGGCCGTCTTTCCCAACAGCGGCAACCCGAATTCGATTCGAGTGCAGAGCTTCACGTTTCGGCTGCCGCTCGAACCGAAGCTGGCCGACACGATCACCCGCGCACCGATGGGGCCGATCGGCACCGCGCTGAACGGCGTCGTCTTCTTCAACCCGTTTGAAATGGGCGGACAGAACGCCGTCGAAGGCTATTCGGAAGTCTGGCTCGACTCGTGTTGCGGGCATCCCCAACAGACCGGCGTCTATCACTACCACAAGTACCCGACCTGCGTGAAATCGCCGTTCGCCGACGACGGCAAACAGCACTCGCCGATCATCGGCTTCGCGTGGGATGGCTTCCCGCTGTACGGTCCCTACGAAGAGGCGGGCGTGATGGCGAAGGATCTCAAGGGAGGAGACCGGGCACTTGATGTCTGCAACGGGCACAAGGACGAGCAGCGCGGCTACCACTATCACGTCACGCCGGGTCGCTTCCCCTACATCATTGGCGGGTACGCAGGGGTCGTTGAGCCGTCGAACAATCGCGGCCTGAACCGCGCCGGCACGGGCGCGATCACCGACAACACGCAGCCGGGCGCGCGCATGGAACAGGTCATCGCCGCCGTTCGCCCCGGCTCGGCCGCGCGAGGCAAGACGCACTCGATCCGGTTCGAGCTGACTCCTGAAAACTCACGCCGCCCGTTGCCGACCGAAAAGCCAAGCTGGGTTCAAATCGGCCCGTTCGAGGGGACAAAGATCTCGCGCGAAGGAAACGTCGTCACGGCCGAGATCACAATCCCCGCCGACGCCCCGGTCGGAGTCCTCTTCGACTGCCACCTCGAATTCGGCACCGGAGCGGTTCCGATCGTCATCAAGCGGAACGACGTGTTTCGGGTCGTGGAGTAAAGAGGGGCCGCGCGAATCAACAGGAGCGCGAATGATTCCCCTCCCCCATTCGCGCTCCTTTTGATTCGCGCGGAACTTTCTTCCGAGGTCACAGAGCGATGACTGACATCATCGAGAAAGAGCTGTCCTACCGCATCAACGGCTGCATCTTCGACGTTCACAACGAGGTGGGTCCGGGCTTGCGTGAGGAATGCTACCAATCCGCCCTGAAGGTGCGGCTGAATCAAGCCGGGCTGCCGTTTCTGGCGAAGCCTCAAACGCGCCGCGAGTTGAGCCATTTGGAACAGGTGGCCGACATCTTCGAACCGGACTTCGTCGTGGCGGAGCGAGTGATTCTTGTGCTGAAGGCGCATCCCGAGGGGCTACCGGCGTCGGCGTTTCGGCAGACGATCAACTACGTGAAGTACTGGAGGCTCGAACTGGGGCTGCTCGTCAACTTTGCCGAGGCTGACGCGGAGATTCGCCGCGTTGTCTTTCATGAACCGAAATCTGAACTGGAGGAGAACTACGATTACGTTCGCGGTCAGATGTCCGATGCAGTGCGGGACAAACTGATCGTCGTGCGCGAAGCCCTCTTGGCGATACACGCTGAATTCGGTGTGGGGTACAGCGACAGCACCTACCGCAATCTCCTGGCGATCGGGTTTCGGCAACGCGGCTTGCCGTGTTACTCGGAGGTCACGGCGCAGCCTGTGTTTCGAGAACACCGGCTGCCGACAAGTTTGATCACACCGCTCGCCATTGACGGTGGGATTCTGGTGCAGGTCGAGGCCATTCACGACGGCGTGACCAAGCGGGCGATTCGCACGATGCAAACTCATTTGGAGTGCCTGAATGCCGACGTCGGCGTCATCGCCAGCTTCGGCCAGAGTCGCTTTGAGGTACGTGCCGTGCGTCGGCGCATGCATGAAACGAAATGATCCGCGTAAATTGAGGAGTGCCGCGGGGGTAAAAATTCGAGGGCCTTTTTAATTTTAACAATAGCGGGGGGGTTTTGGTTGGCGGGAACCGTGTTATGTTTAGTCAAAACGAACATAATAACAAAAA
>JANMLE010001211.1:0-5454 GCA_031372385.1 Planctomycetota bacterium
CCGCTGGAGCAGCCGCCGTTTCGGATCTCACCGCAGGTGGCGGGGCACTGGCGCTGGACGTCGACGAGTCGGCTGGCGTTTGTCCTGGACCAGCCGCTGCCCGCCGGTCGCAAGTTCGAAGTGACGGCGGCTGTCGATTTCACCGAGCAGACTCATGCCGAACTGAATGCGGCGTCGCGACGATTTCAATTTGAAACCCGTTCACTGAAGTGGCTGGGTGCCGCGCTGCAAACCTGCGATCGCGATTCGGTCACGTTCGAAGTGTCGTTCAACCAGCCGGTCGCGCCGGCCGATCTGCTGCGGGGGATGGTCATCTCGGATTCGACATTCCCGGCTCCGGACCCGTTCGAAAACCGCGACCCGAGCACGACCGCCACCGATGTCTTCGCACCGGTCTATCGTGGACCGGTCTTCGATGCGCTTGTGCTGACGAGGGAAGCCGCTTCGAAGTTGATCGTGCGGACCAAGCGGCCCGCGGCGGCGCTGCGAATCGCCCTGGCTTCCACGTTGACGGGACACGGTGCCGAATTGGCGCTGGGCTCGGTCCCGCACCGCGACGTCACCATTCCCAAAGCGTTTGCGTTTGTCCGCAGCAACGTGGTTCCGTCCTCCTTTGAGGACGAGGTGAATGTGCGGCTGTACTTTTCGACCGGGCTGTCGGCCGATCAGGAGAAGCCGAAGGTCAAAGTATCTCCGGCCGTCGAAGACCTGCACATGGAATTCGCGCCGGGCAAGTCGGGTGTGGATTCGTACCACGCGGGCCTCGTGCTGCGGGGCCGGTTCGAGTGCGGGCGACGTTACTCGCTGACGTTGCCTCAGTCGATCGTGGCGAACGACGGGCAGACACTCGGCGAAACATCGCCCGACTTCTTCGACATCCCGCATCGGCCGGCGGACCTGAAGATCACCGGCGGACAGGGGATCCTGATTCCCGACGGCAACCTGACGCTCGACGTGCAGTGTGTGAACATCGACGGCGTGCGGCTAAGTGCGTCGCGGCTGCATGCGAACAACCTCGCCGCCTTTCTGCAGCGCCAGCGCGATGTCCGCACGATGCGCAGCCTTGTGCAGGAGCGAATGCGCAGCCTCGATCTGAAGCGGGACGTGCCGCAGACGGTGGCTCTCGATCTGAAACAACTGCTCGGTGTCGGCCAGGAACGGCGTGATGACGCGAACGACCCGTCGTTGCCATTGACCGGCATCTACCAAGTCTCCGTCGCCGACGCGAACGAATACTGGAATCGCGATGCGGCGACCGTCTCGATCACTGACCTCGGACTGACGGCCAAGCGCGGGCGCGACGGTTGGCTGGTCTGGGTGCTGTCACTGCGCAGTGCGCAGCCGCAGGCGGGCGTCACCGTGACGGCCCGTTCGCTCAACAACCAGGTGCTGGCCCAGGCGGTCACCGACGCCAGCGGGATCGCGTCGCTGAGCATTCCCGAAAACCATCCCGATGGTGCCGCGTGGCTGCTGACGGCCGAGCGGAATGGCGATCTGAACTATCTGCTTCCCGAGCGGCATTCGTGGATGATCGACAACGTCGATCAATCGGGCCGCGCGTGGCCTGCACACTACGAAGCGATGCTGTACACCGAACGCGGCGTTTACCGACCCGGTGACACGGTCCATCTGACCGGCATCCTGCGGGATCGTCTCGGCCATCGACCGCCCGCGTTTCCGCTCAGCGTCAAGGTCACTCGGCCGGATGGGCGAGTCGTTGCGGACCTGCCGTGTCAGCCGCTGGCTGATCGCCAGGGAATGTTCCATGTCGACTATCCGTCGAGTCCCACCGGCCAGACCGGCGTCTATAAGTTCGACGTGTCGATTCCAGGTGCCAAGGAATCGCTCGGCACCGTGTCAGCGCAGATCGAAACGTTTGTGCCGATCCGCATCGCCGTCGAAGCCTCGCCCACGAAGCCGCGGTTCGTGCTGGAGCATCCGACGATCCACGCCAAGGCGCGCTATCTGTTCGGTCAGCCCGCAACGGGCTTGAATGTGACCACCACCGGAACATGGCAGCGAAGTTCATTCACATCGAGGGAGCATCCCGATTACCAGTTCGGCGACTTCAGCGGTCGCAATCAGCAGCAACTGACAGACGTCCAGCGCACGCTCGGTGAGGACGGCGCGTGTGACGTACCGATCGAAATCCCGCTGGACGAACGTCCCGGTCTCTGGTCCGCCACGGTCACGACCACGGTGACCGAAACCGGCGGACGATCGGTATCGACGACCTGCCGTCTGGAAACAGACACCGCGGGAATTCATCTCGGCGTGAAGCCTCCCGCCAAGCGAGTCGTCGTGGTCGACGAAGCGGCGACGTTCGACTGGGTGATCCTCGACGGACACGGCAAACCCGTCGCGCCGCGTGCGGTCGAGATGTCGCTGGTTCGAGTCGACTACGACACGACCGTTGCCCAAGTGAACGGTCGCCCTGTCTGGAAGACGGCGGAACGATTGATCGATGTCGTGTCGAAGCCGATTGGCGGCGACGAGCCGGCAACGAGCGGATCGTTGCAGTTCACGTGTCCGGTGGCGGGGCGATACCGACTGCGGCTGGTCGACCCGGAATCCAAGTCGGCCACGCAGATTGAATTCCACGCCTCGACGCACCGATCCGACCGAGTCGACATCGCGCTGCAGCAACCCGAACAACTCGACATCGTCCTCGATCAAGCGAAGTACCGTCACGGCGACATGGCCCGCGTCCTGATCCGCTCGCCGTTCTCCGGCCAACTGCTGCTCACGATGGAAGGAGACCGCGTGTATGACCGGCGTGTCGTCGCGCTGGACGAGAACTCACAGTTGTTGGAAGTCCCCGTCCCCGCGGAACTGCGCGGTGGAGCGTACGTCACGGCGACGGTCATCCGCGCGATCGATCCGCAGCGCACCGACTGGCTGCCGCATCGGGCCTTCGGGATTGCGCGACTCGTCATCGACCCCGCGTCAAACGAACTTCCAGTGAAGCTGGAAGCCGCGAACACCGCGCTGCCCGGTTCCACTCTGAAGGTTCGGGCCCACGTTGATTGGGCCGCGTCCGTCGAACCGGTGAAGCACGAAGCCAACGACGCGCGCGCTGCCGCACCCGAGAACGCGGACGTTTCGAAGAAGTCCGCTCCGGTCATTCATCTGTGGGCGGTCGACGAGGGGATTCTGCTGACGACCCGCTACGCCACTCCCAAGCCGCTGGAGTTCTTTCACAAGCCGCGCAAGCTGGGTGTGTCGTCGGCGGATGTGTACGGCCACCTGCTGCCGGATCATCTGCGACCGGCGAGCATGACGCGCATCGGCGCAGACAAGGGTGACGGCGAAGCGTCAGACAACGAGGTCGATGGCTTGCGGCGCGGTCCCGTCGACATTCCCCGCACCACTCCCGCCGTGATCTGGCGGAGCGTCCAACATGTGGGTGACGACGGATCGTTGACGGTCGAGCTGCCGATTCCGCAACTGACCGGAACACTGCGGCTGATGGCAGTCGCCGTGCATGGCGACCGCTACGGTTCGATCGACCACCGCGTGACGGTGACATCGCCGTTGCTCGTGGAAAGCACGTGGCCGCGCTGTGCCGCACCGAACGACCGGTTCAAAGTTCCCGTCAAACTGTTCAACACGACGACCGCTCCGCTGGAGGTCAACGTGCGCGCGGTGGTGTCGGGACCGGTGGCCGTGCAGTTCGATGGCGACGCGCGGCCGGAGCCGATCACGACCGTCACAGTGGAACCGAACAAGCCGCTGCTGACGTGGCTGGATGTCACCGCGAAAGGTTTGGGGCCGGCGACGATTCGGATCGAAGCGACATCGACGGCAGCGGACGGAACATCGCTGAGCGCATCGACGGAGAGCGGTCTCGCCGTTCGTTCCGCCACTCCGCTCGACAGCGAAACTTCGATCACACGGCATCCGGTGGGTGAACCGCTGTCGCTGGAGCCGCTGAAGGGATTCCTCGCCGGGACGACGCGCACGTCGATCACGATCAGCAGTCTCCCCTCGGCCGATCTGACCCCCGCGCTCGATGCGCTGATCGACTATCCCTACGGCTGCGGTGAGCAGACATCGAGCCGCCTCTACGCGCTGATCGCCGCGCAGAACTGGTTGAACTCGGACAAGACAGCGTCGGACAAGACACCGCACGTCGACAGCTCGCGCCGCAAATTCATTGCACAGTTGATCGACGTCGGCGTCGTGCGGCTGTGGTCGATGCAGAACCGGAACGGAGGGATCGGGTATTGGGACCACGGCCCCAGCCAACCGTGGGTGTCGGCGTATGCGGCCGGTGCGATCGTCGCGGCGCGCGACGCCGGTCAGTCGATCGATCCGCAATTCATCTCGGATCTCGCGAAATACCTCGAAAGCGTGCTTGATGGTCAAGCGGGTGAGTTGGCCGAGGTTGACGACAACCTGCGCGCGTACTTGTGCCGCATCCTGGCGTCGGTCGACAAGCCGAAGCAGGGGTGGATGTCGCGGCTGTCGGACAGCGTCGAGTCTCTCGACGCCGAGGCCCGGGCGCATCTGGCCGCCGCGTGGATTCGACTGGGACGCAAGGACCGCGCGGCGGGCGTGCTGCGCGAGGACACGTTCCGCTTGACGGCGGTCGCCTCGTCGTCGGGTCGCATCACGTCGCGCATTCGGCAGGACGCGGTGCTGTTGCAGGTGCTGTTGGAACTCGATGCGAAACATGCCGCGATCCCGGCGCTGGTCGAACGGTTGCAGTCGTCACGTCAAAAGCAGACGTGGATGAACACGCTCGAAAACGCGACCGCGATCTCGGCCTTGGCCCGGTATCGAGCCGCCACTCCCGTGGCCAGCGACTTCACAGGGGCGCTGCGGCACGGGAACGTCGAGCATCCGTTCAGTCATTCGTCGCCGCTCCACGAACGCTGGAACGGCGGCAGCGAACCGATCACGATCACGGCACAAGGCACCGGCGAATTCTACGTCGTCCGCACGACGGAAGGACTGCGCGAGCCGCAGCGGATCGCGCCGTACGACCGGCAACTGAAGGTGCGGCGGCAGTGGCTGGATCGCCACGAGCGCGCGGTCGATCCGACAAAGCTGCGCGTGGGCGATTTGGTCCAGGTCGTGATTCAGGTGTCGTCGCCGGAAACGCGCAACGGTGTGCCGAACGTCGCCATCGTCGATGCGTTGCCAGGCGGCGTCGAGATCGAAAACCCGCGGCTGGCCACGTCGGCACAGTCCGATGCACACGGCGCGGGGCAGGCCGATCATGTCGAGTTCCTCGATGACCGCGCGGTCCTGTTCACGAAGGTCGGTGCCGGGCCGCAGGTGTTTCGGTATTCTGTCCGCGTCACCACGCCGGGGCGGTTCGAGTGGCCGCCGATTCAGGCGTCGTCGATGTACGATCCGGCCTACGCATCGGTCCACGGGGGCGGCCATGTCGTCGTGTTCGGTCGCGATGAGGTGATCCACGACGTGGCAGAGAGGCCCGGCGAGAAT
>JANMLE010001289.1:0-5795 GCA_031372385.1 Planctomycetota bacterium
GTCGCGGCTGATCCGCGAGCTGCGCGAGCACGTCATTCGCGAGGACTCGGAGGGTGCCGCCGTCATCGAACTGCGCTGCTCGCAGTATCACCAGGGGACCAGCTTCTTCCCGGTCGTCGAGTTCTTTTCGCGGCTGCTGGAATTTGAAAATCAGTCCGCCGCCGAACGGTTGGAAACCGTGGTGCGGTATCTGCGCGAACTGAAACTCGAATCGGCCGACAATGTCGCGCTGCTCTGCGGAATACTGAGCGTGCCGACGGACGCGCGCTTTCCGGCGCTGCCGTTGTCGCCACAGAAGATCAAGGAACGGAATGAAGAGTTGCTGCTGCGGTGGCTAAAGCAATTGGTCGCCGTCAGCCCCGTGCTGTTCATCGTCGAAGATTTGCACTGGCTCGATTCCTCGACTTTGGAACTGCTCGAAAAGCATGTCTCGGGGTTTGAGAGTGGTCGCGTGCTGAGCCTGCTGACGTTCCGCCCGGAGTTCGAGACGCCGTGGAAGAGCAAGCCGCATCAGACGCAGATCGCGCTGAGTCGCCTGACCAAGCGGCAGATCGGCGAGATGATGCGGAAGCGCACCAAACGCCGCGACATCCCCGAAGCGATCGTGCAGCAAGTCATCGACCGCACGGACGGCATCCCGCTGTTCATCGAGGAGTTCACCGTCGTCATCGTCGAGTCGGGCATCCTGGATCGCGCGGATGCCGGGGCCGACGCCGCGTCGCTGTTGAATGTCATCCCGGCGACATTGCACGACCTGCTGCTGTCCCGGCTCGATCGCATGGCCGCCGACCGCGAAGTCATTCAACTCGCCGCGACGATCGGCCGCGAGTTCAGCTTCGAACTGCTGGCCGCGTCGTGCTCGCTCCCCGCCGCCGATCTGCAACGGGAACTCGACAAGCTGGTCAAAGCGGAGATTCTCTTTCAGAAGGGACAAGGCACCGAGGCGGGTTACATCTTCAAGCATGCGCTGCTGCAAGACGCGGCGTACCGGTCGATGCTCACGAAGAAACGGCAGGCATGTCATCAGCGCATCGCCGAAGTCTTGGAGACGCGGTTCACCGACATCGTCAACTCGCAGCCAGCCCTGCTGGCCCAGCACTTCACCGAGGCGGGGATCACCGACAAGGCGATTCAGTACTGGTTGAAGGCCGGGCAGAAGTCACAGGAACAGTCGGCCAACATCGAGGCGATCCGGCACTTTGAGCGGGGTCTCGCGCTGACGATGACGCTCCCCGCGTCGCCGCAGCGTGACATGCTGGAACTGGGCTTGAAGCTGCCGCTCAGCGGCGTGCTGATGGCGCTGCAAGGCTACGCGGCTCCGGACGTCGAGCCGGTACAGAACCGGTGCATCGAGATCTGCCGGCAACTCGGTGAGGGCGCGCCGTTGTTCCCGTTGCTGATCGCCAACTGGGAATGGCTCTTCATTCGCGGCCGGTATGCGGACTGTTACCGGCGTTGCCCGGAAGTCATTGCCATGGCCGAGGCGGCTCAGGGGCCGGGCATGATGGCCGAAGCGCATTGGACCCAGGTTTGCACCTCGTTTTATGCCGGTGATTTTCCCACGGTTCGCGAACACGCCGTCATCGGCTGGCAGCACCATCACCGCGAAGCGAGCATCGAATACGCGAAGATCACGCAGCAAAACAGCGGCCCCTTGAATCTGTCACATCTGGGCATGGCCCTTTGGCAAATGGGCTACGCAGACCAGGCAATCGCCCGGTTGTGTGAGGCGCTCGAGTTGGCTGACGACCTCAAACACGTTTTCACGCAGGCGGTGATCGAATGGAAGGTCGGCCAAACGTACGAATTCGCGGGAATCGGCGACAAGGCGATCGAACACGGCTTGCGCTGCCAACGCATCGCCGACGAACAAGCGTTCGCGTTCTGGTCGGCGGCGGGAATCGGATGTCAGGGTGTCGGTTTCAAGCATCTCGGCCGTTTCGACGAGGCGATTGAGGCCCTGCGGACGGCGATTGCACAATTGGCTGCCACCGGCGCGGTCATCTTGTTTCCGAAGTACAAGGGACACCTCGCCGACGCGCTGTGGCAAGCCGGTCAACAGGACGAGGCCGTCAAACAGCTTGATGCCGCGTTTGCCGATCAACGCACCGGCGAATGCTACATGCACGCCGAGTTGCTGCGCTTTCGCGGCGACTTTGCCTTCGATCGCGGTGAGCTCGATCAAGCCGAGACTTCGTACCGCGAGGCACTGGCGGTCGCGGCTCGGCAAAGCGCGAAGATGTACGAACTGCGGACGACACTGCGACTCTGCCGGCTCTGGCAACAGCGGGGTCAACTCGCGGAGGTCCGCCAACATTTGGAACCGCTCTGCACTTGGTTCACCGAAGGCTTCGACATGCCCGACTTGAAGGCGGCGAAAGCTCTCCTCGCGGGGATCTGAACGAGTGGTGCAAAAGCCGCTGAACCACCGAGGCAAGCTCGATGGCGAAATGTTTGCGGCTTCTCAGGTCTGAGTCGCGGGACGCGCGCTCTCGTCCTTGAGGGACGTCAGTTGATCGGAAGCATCGCGAAACGCCGGTGCGGCGGCGTTGAAGTTTCGCAGCAGTGGGACGAGTTGATCGCACGCCTGTCCCTGCCGCTGAAACTGCGAGACCAGTGGGGCCGGGTTGGCCTGGTGGCTCGGTCCATAGCAGCCGTAACAGCCGCGGTTGAACGTGGGGCAGAGGGCTCCGCAGCCGGATTGGGTGATGGGGCCGAGGCACGGAATGGCACTCGCCACGACGTGACAGACGTTCCCCTGCCGCTTGCAGTCCAGGCAGACACTGTGCTTGGCGATGCGCGGCCGGCGTCCTTCAACGACGGC
The DNA here is from genome assembly GCA_031372385.1 of Planctomycetota bacterium. Classification (GTDB taxonomy): domain Bacteria; phylum Planctomycetota; class Planctomycetia; order Planctomycetales; family Planctomycetaceae; genus Schlesneria. The sequence continues at coordinate 2,825 of JANMLE010001289.1, forward strand.
GACCAGAACCTCGATCAGTTGATGCTGGTTGATCGGGCAGCCGTGCAGTTCGAAGTCGACATGGACGTGGTCCGCGATCGGTGTCGATGTGGCCAGCGTGTTGATGAAGGCGGGCGACGGATAGACGGCGGCCACCCATTCGTCGATCTGGCCCCAGTTGCGCAACGCCTGGATTCCGCCCGCCGTCGCGCAGGCCCCGATCGTGATCAGGTAGGCCGATTCCCGGCGAACGCGTTTGATTCGCTCAGCGTCCTCCGCGGTGGTGATCGATCCCTCGACCAGCGCGACATCGTACGGGCCGGCGCCCAGATCGCTGCTGGCCTCGGCGAAGTTCGCCAGTTCCACCAGTTCGCACAGAGCCAGCAGTTCGTCTTCGGCGTCGAGCAACGAGAGCTGGCATCCGTCGCAGGACGCGAACTTGAAGACCGCCAGCCGCGGTTTGCGTGCAGTTCCCCTCAGAGTGTCCTTCAGAGTGGCCATCACAGGTGCTCCACGAACAGATAGGGTTGAACTCGGTCGTAGCGCAGCACGGGTCCGTCCTTGCAGAGGAACTCCGGGCCGAGTTGGCAGTGGCCGCACAGTCCCACGGCGCATTGCATGTTTCGCTCCAGCGAGACCCAGATGCGGTCGCTGTGAATCCCCCGATTCATCGCACTGAGGGCGGCGTACTTCATCATCACCTCGGGACCGCATGTGACGAGCTGCGTCTGATCGGGACGCGGCAGGACCAGCCGGTCGATCAGCAGCGTCACCACGCCGACATGATCGCTCCAGCCGTGATCGGCCCGGTCCACGGTCAACTGAACATCGAGCCGGTGCTGTTGCCATTCGGGATATTCGGCCTGATACAGCAGGCCATCGGGTGTTCTGGCTCCGCAAATCAACCAGACAGTGCCGTACTGTTCGCGATGGTTCATCAGGAGATGAACGAGCGGACGGAGCGGTGCCAGCCCCAGTCCGCCGGCGACGATGACGACATCTCGACCGGCCAGTTCATCGACCGGCCAGCCCGCGCCAAACGGCCCGCGCAAACCGAGTGTGTCGCCGCGACCGAGTCCCGCCAGTGTCTTGGTGACGTTCCCCGCCACGCGCACCGTGTGAATCCAACCCTGTCCGGTGCGACCTTCGGGATCGCCGCTCATCGAGATCGCCGATTCACCGACCCCTGGCAGATAGAGCATGTTGAACTGGCCGGGCGCGAAGCGGTAGGCAGCATCGTCGTGCGGATCATCGAAGACGAGGCGATATGTCGAAACGCCCTCCGCTTCCGGAGTGACGTCGGCGATTCGCACGGTCCGGGTGAGCCAGGGGTTTTCCCGCAACGAACAGGGATTCTCGCGCGGCGAAGGAGTGCGTTCGGTCATGCCGTCGCCTCCTTCTGAAAGGTGGCGACTTCTTCGGTGATGTCGATTCCGACGGGGCACCACGTGATGCACCGGCCGCAGCCGACGCAGCCCGACGTGCCGAACTGCTGATGCCACGAGCCGAGCTTGTGCGTCAGCCATTGCCGGTACCGCGAGGGGATGTCTTCGCGCACCGGACTGCCCCCCATCTCGCTGAAGTCCGGATTGAAGCAGGAATCCCAGACTCGTTCGCGCTCGACGCGGTCCATGTTCAGGTCGCGGACTTCGGTCACCGACGAGCAGAAGCAGGTCGGGCAGACCATCGTGCAATTGGTACACGACAGACACCGCTCGCCCACTTCCTTCCAATGCGGATGCGACAGATTGTTGAGCAGCAGTCCGGGCAGATCGCGCGTGTCCATTCGCCGTTCGATCTGGTCGACCGCCTGCTGCCGCGCCTGATCCGCCGACTGCAACTGGTCGGTGGTGGCCGGTGACGTTTGACAGGCGGCGAGAACTTCCTCTCCCCGATCGGTTCCCACCTCGATCAAGAACTCGTCGCCGATCTCGGTCAGCGCGAGATCGAATCCCTGCTGACAGCGCGGGCCGGCATTCATCGACGTGCAGAAGCAGGTGCTGGCGGCGCGGGTGCAGTTCACCGCGACAATGAACAGTTGCTCGCGCCGCTGCCGGTAGACCGGGTCTTGGTACGGCCCTTCCAAGAAGACGCGATCCTGGATCTCGATCGCCGCCAACTCGCAGGCGCGGACACCGAGCAGCGCGTACTTTGTCGGATCGGCGGCGCGCGGGATGAAGCTCCAGCCGTCGGCGGTCTTCTCGGCGCTCAGCAAGACTTCACGCGGCGGAAACAGGTACTTCTTCCACGACTGCGGGCCGACGACGAACCCGAACCAGATGTCGTCGTCCACCTGCTTCAGCCGGTATTGTCCGGGTGCCTGCTCATCGATCCAGCCGCGCGGCAGTTGATCGATGGAACTCAGTTCGCTGTAAACAACCGCCTGCTGATCGAGGGTGGGGCCGACGACGGTGAACTGCCGGGTATGCAACTCATCGAGCAGCCGCTGAAGTTGTGGCTTGGCCATCGTGATCAGTGGGGCGGGGGAATCCGACATGAGGTAGCGATCCGTGCGATTGAGCGTGGTAAGCGAAACAGCGCCCGACGAGGGTGAGACCGCGTTGGCGTTTCTTGGGCAAGTCAGTGAATGGTGATAACTGCAAATTGTCTGACTCTAGCGGATTGCAGGTGTCCTGTACTTCGCCCCAACGGGGCCGACGGAAATCAGCCCAAGGCAAGCTCGCCCGGCGAGCGCCGCCCTGGGTAAGAGCCACACCAAGGATGTCTGCCCTGAAAGGGCAACGGAACGCCGAGACCTCCCGTGCCCCTTCAGGGCACATCAATTCGTTGGATCCCCGACCCCAGGGCGGCACTCGCCCGGCGAGCTTGCCCTGGGCTGATTTCCTCCGCCCGTTCGGGGCAAAAACGGCAACACCTGCAATCCAGTAGGGTCAGCAAATTGACAAAGTGACAACAGCGAAACGGGAAACGTGATTGGTCGGCGAATAATGACTGACGAATGACGGTGTTGGTTGTTTGCCGTTCAGCACTC
>JANMLE010001301.1:0-4773 GCA_031372385.1 Planctomycetota bacterium
AGCCTGCTCGTCTTCCAGGGTGCCTTCCGCGCGCAGATAACTGAGCGCGTCGTTGGTGGCCACGGCTTCGTACCACAGGGGCGTCACGGGGAGCAGGTACACCGCCGCGTACGTTCCCTTGTAGTAGCGCCGGGCGAAGTCTTTGGCGTGACCTCCCTCATGCAGCGCGACCGCGGGAACGTCGGAATAGATGTGAACGGTGTTCGTGAACGGGTTGTAGTGATCGCCGCCGACCACGCGGCCGGGGAGCAACGTTTCGCCGAGCCAACTGGCGGTTCCCAGCGTGTAACGCCAGCCCCAGCCGACCGATTTGTTCGCCACCAGTCGCCGCCAGTCGCTGCCGGGGGCGTACTGATTCAACCGGACCTTGACGGTGGTCAGATCATTCTTGGCGAGGTAGTTGGCAATCGCCTGTTCGGTTGCCGGCGAGATGTTGTGATTCTCGATGCGGCGATTCCACAGCACGATCTTGTCGGGGATTCCGATCACCCATCCGACGCCATCAAGGAACGGTCGCGGCCGGCCTCGTTCGATCGGAGTCTCCGTGATGGAGGCCAATTGATCGGACGTGTGATAACCCGCGCTGGACCCGTAGCGATACGGGGTGGTGACGCAACCACACGCCATCAGGCACAGCACGGACCACGACAGACCACACAGGCAGTGGGCGCGTGTCCACCTGTTGCGGGTGGGCGACATCATGGCATTGAACTCGCGGGGAAAGGGAGATTTCAACTCGACGCGTACGGCGACTACCGTAGTCCCGCCGCTCCGTCGGCAGGACGTCCGGTCGGCGGAGCGACCGGACTACAGTACCAGCAGCCCGATTCATCGAACGGACGGTGCAAGAGGGACGGGATCGTATAGGCGTCCCGCGGATTCGAGAAGATCGCCTGCCCGAACGAATGTCATTCGAGACCGTCTGAAATCGGCTTGACCGTTTCCCACGAATCGGGGACAAGTCCCGTCGATTCAGCCGACCGGAATGACTCCGGTCGCGGAACGCAGGAGGCGCCAGTTTGTCCCCGTCTGTTCCCGCATTTCCCGCCGCGGCCAGTTTGCGGCGATTGTTCCCGCAGGCGAGCTTTGTTGGATGCGCCAACATCTGTGCGACCGATGCGTTCGACAACAGCCATGATGTTGTGCCCGGCAGTTTGTTTGCCGTGGTTCACGGGGCGAAAGTGGATGGCACTCAGTTCGTCCATGATGCGATCGCCCACGGGGCGACGTCTCTGTTGGTGGATCGGCCCCTGGCCGATGTCTCCGTACCACAGTGCATCGTCTCTGATGTGCGATCGGCTTTCTCACGGCTGTGCGAAGCGCTGGCGGGTGATCCGTCGCGCCGCTTGGACATCGCCGGTGTGACCGGGACGAATGGCAAGACGACCACGACCTGGCTGATTCGCAGCCTGTTGGAACAGGCCGGACAACGGTGCGGTGTGCTGGGAACAGTCGAGTATTCCGACGGCATCACGACCGAAGCGTCGGACCTGACCACGCCGGCTTCGCGTCCACTGGCCCGCTGGCTGGGACGAATGGTCTCCAATGGAACCCGGCGGGCGGCGATTGAGTTGTCCAGCCACGCGCTCGACCAGCGCCGGGCTGCGGGAATCGAGCTCGAGTCGGCCATCGTCACCAACATCACGCAGGATCACTTCGACTATCACGGCGGACTGGAACAGTATCGCGAAGCCAAGACTCAAATTCTGGAGTTGGTCCGGCCCGGCGGGCTGATCGCGCTCAACATGGACGACCCCGGCAGTTGGTCGCTGCGGGACCGCGTTCACGATTCCGTGTCGTTCACCTCGTTCGGTCTGAAGCCGACGGCGGATATCTCGGCCCAGGTGCGCGAAGAGTCGCTCGGTGGCACCCGGTTCAGGCTGTCGATCCACGGTCGAACACTCGACTGTGCCACCACCATGATCGGCCGGCACAACATTTCGAACTGTCTGGCGGCGGCCGCGGCGGGTTCGCATCTGTGCCTGTCACCGGAAGACATTGTCGCGGGGATCGAACAGTTTCATTGTGTCCCCGGCCGGTTGGAGAGAATTCAATGCGGCCAGCCGTACGAGGTGTTTGTCGACTACGCGCACACCGACGATGCCCTGCGGCGATGCCTGCAAAGCCTGCGCAGCATCACACCCGGCCGAGTGCTGTGCGTGTTTGGTGCGGGTGGCGACCGTGACCGCTCGAAACGTCCGCTGCTGGGCCGCGCCGCCATGCTGGCCGACGTTGCGATCGTCACCAGCGACAACCCCCGTTCCGAAGATCCGCTGCAGATCATTGATGAGATCCTGGACGGAATGTCGGGCTCGATGACGATTCCCGTGATTGAACCCGATCGGGCCGCGGCGATCGCCACGGCGCTGCGGATGGCACAACCGGGTGACTGCGTGCTGCTCGCCGGAAAAGGGCACGAGACCGATCAGGTGATCGGCGACCGCCGCCTTCCCTTTGATGATCGCCAAGTGGCGCGAAGCGTCCTGTCCGAACAATGGCGGCCACTGTTGGGTCAGTCCAGACGGGCGAGTGCCTGACATGGAACAGCTCACTCTGGAAGACGTGACCCAAGCCACCGGCGGACGCCTTGTCGCGGTCCCATCGCCGGATCGCACGGTGGATCATGTCGGCATTGATTCGCGAAACGTGCCGGCTGGCGGCGTGTTCTGGGCACTGCGCGGCGAACGTCGCGACGGGCACGATTACATTCCGCAGGCTTTCGAGCGCGGTGCCGCGCTGAGTGTTGCCGAGGCTTCACATTCACCGATCCCCGCCGGTCCGACGTTGCTCGTGAAAGAGACCGGCGCGGCGCTGATGGATCTGGCGCGCTGGTATCGCGGGACGCTCGACGCGCTGGTCATCGGCGTGACGGGCAGCGTCGGCAAGACGACGACGCGCGACTTGATTCACGTGGCGCTGGCGTCGGAATTCGAGGGGATTCGCAGCCGCAAGAATTTCAACAACACGATCGGACTGCCGCTCAGCCTGCTCGACGCGGATCACCGCCACGAATTCATCGTCCTCGAAATGGGCGCTTCGCGCATCGGCGACATTGCCGAACTCGCCACCGTGGCGGCTCCGGAAGTGGGGGTCGTCACCGCGATCGGCCCGGCGCATCTGCTGACGTTCGGCAGCCTCGATCGCATCATCCAAGGAAAGGGGGAGTTGCTGGAAAGCCTCCCCTCGTCCGGCTTCGCGGTCCTCCCCGGCGATGACATGATTCTCCGGCAGATGGCGGATCGGGCTCCCTGTCCGGTGATCTTCGTCGGCGAGGGTGACGACAATCACCTGCGGGCGACACGAGTTCATTCATCGTTCGAAGGATTGCAGTTCCGGGTCGATGGCGTCGATTTCTCGGTCCCGGTCTGTGGTCGGCACCACCTTTCAAGCGCACTGTGCGCGATCGCAATTGCCCGCGAAATCGGCGTCCCCATGTCATCCGTCGCGCAGGGGCTGCAACGCTTCGAACCGATCGAAGGTCGCTGTCGATTGCAAACCATCGGAGCATGGACGGTGATTGACGACACGTACAACGCCAGTCCGCTGTCGGTCGCGGCCGCGTGCCGCATGCTGCCGGAATTGGAACTGCCGGGACTCGGCCGCCGCATCCTGGTCCTGGGTGACATGCGGGAACTCGGTGAGACCGCGGATCTCGAACATCGCCGCATCGGTGAACTGGCGGCGACGCTGAAGATTGATCTCGTGCTGGCCTGCGGAAACCATGCCGACGCGGTGGCTCAGGGAGCGGAGCTGGCGGGAATGAATCCGCACCGCATCGCCGCCGCCCCGGACGTGGAGACAATGAAGGCCGTCTTGGATTGCTGGCTGGAACCGGGTGACGTGATCCTGGTCAAGGGATCGCGCGCCACCCGGATGGAACGGATCGTGGAATGGCTCGGCGAACGCGCCGCGTTGGAAGAGGTTCTGCGCGGAGGACAACAGCAACGGCGTTGTGCATGACGAGCCGCCGTACTGTAGTCCCGTCGCTCCGCCGACGGGACCGAGATTCGCAACGAGTACGAATTCGGGAGCACGCGCATCGCAACACGTCCCGCCGGCGGAGCGGCGTTACTACAGTAAAGAGAACTACGGTTCCGCCATGAGCGAAGGATTTGCGGGAATCCGTGTCGAGTCCGGGTCGCGCCGGACTTGGCCGCGTTACGGCACAGATGAACTGGTTACTGGGTCAATCAGTTCATCGATTGCCACATGGCGGAATCTGTGCCCGGGTGCCGAAAGCCTCGTCTTTCGGCACCCGGGGATTGTTTGTCGTGCCGGGGGAAGTGAGACAATTGTGTCGCCAAGCCCCGATGAGTCGTTTAACCCTGAGCCAACGGCGAAGGCATCGGGTGCCAGGGCTCCCGATGCGTGTGCCGACTCGCCAGCGGAGAGCGACGCGTCTGTCCGTCCCCAGCCTTCGCCGTTGGCTCAGGGTTAAACGACACTGTTCGGGCCGCGTGTGGCATTCTTCATCCCGATCGTCAGTCAGGTCTTTGCGATGCTGGTTTGGTTGCTCAAGCAATACGCCCCCTTCTTCGAGCGGTTGTCCGGCGCCTCGACCGGTGATTCGCGGGTGTTCCTGACCGCCCGCATGGCGCTGGCGGCGGTGATCTCGTTTCTGACGGCGCTCGTCTGCGGCCCGATCGCGATCCGCTGGCTGAAGAGCCGCTTTCGCGAACGGATCGACAGCGCGTCGGCCCGACTGAATGAGCTGCATGCGGCGAAGGGGAACACGCCGACGATGGGCGGCCTGTTCATCGTGGCGGCGATCGT
>JANMLE010001306.1:0-6831 GCA_031372385.1 Planctomycetota bacterium
AGGACGGGGTTTTTCCTTCGGAGGCATCGTGCCCGCTTTGACCTGTTCCAACACGGACAACCACCGCTTGCGGTTCGCGTTGTCGGAGAAGTCTGGCGAGAGACTCTCCACGAGGAAGTCCCCCTTGGGTTTGTCTCCGCGATGGCAACCCAGACAGTGCTTCGCGAACAGCGGCTTGACCTGCTCGGCGAAATGCTTGGCTTCCGGGGCCGGTTCTTTGACTGCGGTTGGGGCGGGACTCCGACCGTCCGTCGCCGCACCCTGCTCCGATGTGACTGGCTCGTCCGCCCGCAGCGACGGAGTAAATCCAAGGACCAGCGTCATGCCCCATATCCAGTCTCTGGCCGTCATCGGGAATCCTCTCGTCATCGACTTCGTTCGAAGTTCGGCGTTGAACGGCCTCATGTTTACTCCGACGGAGTTGCGACTCATAGCCCAGCCCGGCGGTAGCGGCGGATTTCGAGGTCATGAATGACGTGACCGACAAAAGTCCCCGTAGCACGGACGCCTCGTCCGTGCGTCTGAAATCGCCCATGACCTTCGCGCACGGACGAGGCATCCGTGCTACGAAGCGCTGTCCAAGCGACTTCTGTCGGTCACGTCATGAAAGCTCGTCGATCCTCTGAATTCTTGCGGATTCAGCGACCTCCATGACACCAGCACCACTTCAAGGCATGCGCTCATCAGGTATGGCAAGTCTTCCCGGCATCTCAATCAGCCGCAGGACGACAGCTCCGGATTGCGCGTGCGCCCCGAACGAGAACCGGACACCAGCGCGTTCCGGCTGATCCCGCGGTCGTGTCTCCTGTCTCCTGTCCCCCGAATTGACTTTCAAGGCGCACGAACCCGAGAATGCGTTTGGCCCGATGTGGCGGCGCGGTCTTTCGGACGCATCACCATCCCATCCGCAGGACTCACTACACCGAGCTCACGCGCTGGAACGAAATCGGAATCGTCCGCATAGGAACACTTCATGAATGGCTTGCGGCTGGCAGTGTTGACTCTGGTGGAAATCGCGGTGTCGCTGGGCGGCTCCGAACCGGTGCGGGCACAGTTCTACGGGGGGATCGGATACGGCTCCCCCAATGGCTACAACGCGGGGAGCTTCGCTTCCGGGGCCAACTCGTTCAACAACTGGTACGTCTCACCGTACGGTGTCTACTCGCCGGGGTACGTCGGGACCAACGGCAACGGATTCGGATACACCCGCAACTATGGGCAGGTGCCATTGATGTATGGACCCGGCTATGGATACGGCGGATATGGAATTGGGCCTGGGTACGGTGGCTATGGATACGGTCCTGCGTACGGCATGGGGTCGCCCGTGATGGCAAGTCCGCCCGTTTACGGTGGGGCGACGACTGTCATCCGGGGTGGACCGGGGAGCGTCATCAACTATTCGAACAACGGACCCGGCAGCCCGTATCCCGCACCGATCCCGCGCCAGCCGGCGCTCGGACTCTCACGACCCTACTTCCCTTCGAGTCCCCCGTCCGTGACGATCGAACTGCCGTCACAGGGCTCGGCCTACGGCCTGTCCAATCTGTCGTCGGCATCGCCAACTCCGTCGACACGGACCGGAGCCAACATCAAGTTGGTCTGCCCCAAGACGGCGGGAGGTCCGTTGACGTATGCGCTCAACGGACACCTCTACACCATTCAGCCCGGCTATTCGCAGAACTTTCGCGATGACCGCGTGTGGACGCTGGAATTCAAGCAGGGGGGCGATGGATCCGAAGCGGTCCGCTACACGTTGAAACCCGGCACCTACAACTTTGCGGTCGGTGCCAGCGGATGGGAGTTGCGACAGCCCGTCACCGCGCCGACCAGCGACCTGCCCCCGGCCCCGATACCGGAACTGACGACAACTCCGTCGTCGACTCCAACGCCGTTGCCTCCGCCCTAGGAACAACGACATGACAGAACCGCCGTGTTTGATACGCAAGCGCCGTGTTTGATACGCAACGACAATCGATCCGCACCCAGTTGAACGGGTCGTCCGGTGACCGTCTCTCGATGTTGCGGGATGGCCTCCGTGACACCACACCAGTCCGACCACGGGTCTCCACATTCACAGGAACAAAATCATGAACACTTCGAGGTTGACATTTCTGACCGTGATTGGAATCGCCCTCACGCTGGGCGGCTCGGAACAGGCACACGCCCAGTTCTACGGCGGCATCGGTTACGGATACCACCATCACCACAGCGGAATCTACGCGGGTGGCTTCTCTCCCGGTGCCTACGGTTACTACGGTTCGCCGTACCAAACGTACTCTCCAGGTTACGCGAGCAGCTACGGTTACAGCAGCAGCTACTACGGCATCGGGTCGCCGGGCTACGGAACCAGCTACGGTCTGGGGGCCTACAACCCGGTCATCGTGGCGCCCTATCCCGTGTACGGCACGACGACAACGATCATCCGCGGCGGCCCGACCGGCGGTGTCATCCAGTACTCGAACAACGGCAACGGCTACACCTACGGACCCGCCAGTTCGTATCCGACGGTGATCCAGCAACAGCCGACGCTGGGACTGTCGAGAACATTCGTCCCGCCGAGTCCGCCCCCCGTGCTGATCGAATCGCGTCCGCAGAGTTCGACGTTTGGACTGTCCAATTCACCGGCACCACAACCAATGTCACGCGCTGCGGGAACCATCAAGCTGGTCTGCCCCAAGACCGCCGGCGGACCGCTGTCGTACTCGCTCAACGGCAACATCTACACGATTCAACCCGGCTATTCGCAGAGCTTCCGCGATGACCGCGCATGGACGCTGGAGTTCAAACGGGGCGGCGAGGGCTCCGAAGTGGCGCAGTATGCGTTGAAGGCCGGCACTTACAACTTCGCTGTCGGAGCCAATGGCTGGGAGTTGCAACAACCCGGCAACACACCCATCGGCGACTTGCCTCCGGCCCCGCTGCCGGACTTGACGCCAACCCTGTCGCCGGGACCGACACCGCTGTCCCCACCGTGAGAATGGCGATGGGACTGACTTGCCCCATGTGACCCATGGGATCGATGTGATTGATGGGACTTATGGGATTGATCATGACAACACGTCGAGAATTCCTCGTCGGCAGCTTGGGCGTTGTGTCGACCGCCGCCGCGTGGGACGTGGCCGTCGCGGCACCGCCTGCTTACCCGATCATCGACACGCACACGCACTTCTACGATCCCGAACGGCCGCAGGGTGTCCCGTGGCCGGGGAAGAACGACTCGTCGCTGTACCGCCGCGTCCTGCCCGAGCACTTCCGGGCGTTCGCCAAGCCGCTGGGAGTCACCGGGACCATCGTGGTCGAAGCCAGTCCGTGGGTCGAGGACAACCAGTGGGTGCTGGACCTGGCGGCCAAAGATTCGTACGTGCTCGGACTGGTCGGCAACCTGACGCCGGGCCAGACCGAGTTCGCCGGACATCTGAAACGCTTTGCCTCCAATCCGCTGTACCGCGGCATCCGCGTGGATGCCGGTCCGTTGAAGGCCGGCATGGACAGCCCCGAATTCATCGCCGACATCAAGCGCCTCGCGGACGCCGATCTGGAACTGGACATCAACGGCGGCCCCGAGTTGTTGCCACTCGTCGATCAACTGGCGAAGAAACTCCCGGACCTGCGGATCGTCATCAATCATTTGGCCAACGTGAAGATCGACGGACCGAACCTGAAAGCGGAATGGCAGTCGGGAATGAAAGCCGCCGCCGCTCATCCGCACGTCTTCCTGAAAGTCTCAGCCTTGGTGGAAAGCGCTGCCCGCGACGGCAAGCAGGCCCCGCGCGATTCCGAATACTACGCGCCGATCCTGGAATCGGTGTGGAAGACTTTCGGCGAGGACCGGTTGATCTACGGCAGCAACTGGCCAGTCAGCGACCGCGCGGCCGACTACGCCACCGTCGTGAAAATTGTGACCGACTTCTTCCTGACCAAGGGCACGGTCGCCACCGCCAAGTTCTTCGCCAAGAACGCCCAAGTCGCGTACAAGCCGCCGAAGCGATCGTAACCGGCGTTGCAGAGTGGCGGTGTCTTCTCAGGCAGGCGGCAACTCCAAACGTACGCCGCCACCGAGTTCACCTCGTTGGTTCAACGGCTGTTGCACTACTCACGTACTTCAGCAAATCAAGTAGTGCAAGAGCCGTCGAGCCACCGGGACAAGCCCAGTGGCGGCGAAGTTGTTTCGTGCCGCTCGCCTTACTCGCGCGTGATGAATTCATCGAGATTCATCAGCACCCGCGCGAGGGCTGTCCAAGTCGCTCCTTCGACGGGTGAGACTTGGTTCGGCAGCTCTTTCGGCGCGAACTCGGCGGCGGCTTTGTCATCGTCGGTGAAGCGCGAGCGCTGCTGCTGCAAGTAGTCTCGCAGGCGGGAGAGTTCCGTCGAGCCGGGTTCGCGCGACAGGCACCATTCGCAGGCCAGGATCAATCGCTGCGAATCATCCGTGGCCGGTGTCGACAGCAACCGCACCGCCAGGCCGCGCGCGAATTCGACGAAGGCCAGGTCGTTGGCCAGAGTCAGGCTTTGCAACGGCGTGTTGGAACGAATCCGCCGGGTGCAGGTGACGTTGGCGTCGGGGAAATCGAACACCGTCATCGCGGGATAGAGACTCGACCGCCAGAGTTGCGTGTACATCGCCTTGCGATACCGGTCGCGGTCGGTCGCCGTCTTCCACGGCTTCTTGTCCTGCGTGAAGTCGAACACTCCGTCCGGCTGCGGCGGGTACACCGGCGGGCCGCCCAATTCGGACGTCAACAACCCGGACGCGGCGAGGGCTCCATCGCGGATGACTTCGGCGTCCAACCGCAGGCGGCTCTGCTGCGCGAGCCACCTGTTGGTCGGGTCGATCTCGGCGACGTCGGTCCGTTGACGGGACGATTGGCGATACGTCGCCGAAGTGACGATCAGCCGGTGTAGGCGCTTGAAATCCCAGCTTCGCCGCGGATCGCGGAACGGACGCCCCAAGAATTCGCTCGCCAGCCAGTCGAGCAACTCGGGATGCGACGGGGGCGTTCCCTGCGTGCCGAAGTCGTTCTCGGTTTCGACCAGTCCCCGGCCGAGAAACTTCTGCCAGACGCGGTTCACGGTGACGCGCGACGTGAGCGGATTGTCGGGCGACACCAGCCAGCGCGCGAAATCCAGCCGCGATTGCATCGCGCCGGGTGAGGGTTCACCCTGCCCGTCGGCGCGGGCGGTCTGGCCCAACACCGCGGGAACGGCGGGAATCACTTTCGCTCCTTTGCGCAGGAAGTCGCCGCGCAGGTGGATGTGCGTCTCGCGCGGCTTGGCGAGTTCCTGCATCACCATCGTCGTCGGAAACTTCGGTTCCTCGGCTCGCAGCTTGGCGATCGCCTCCAATTGCGGATACTTCTGGCGGGCGATGTCGAGGCCGCGGAAGTAGCCGTCCAAGTCGCGCTTGTGAATGGCCGACCGGTCACGCGGCGGCAGGTCGACGGCGTTCTTGACGTTGAACGGAAGTTTCTTCTTGTCGTCGTCAGTCAGCGTCTTTTCCCACTCGGACATGTCCGCCGCGATCGCCTCGGCCTGCGACTTGATCTCCTTGTCCAGCTTGGCAATCTCGGCCCGGAGCTTCTTTTGGCGCTCGGGCTCTCCGATGGCGATCTGTTCGACGGAGGGGACGTCGATGCGCGGGGCTGTCGGATCGCCGCCCGCAAACGCCGTGCTGTTGAAGAAGGCGTAGAGTTGATAGTACTCGCGCTGCGAGATCGGATCGTACTTGTGGTCGTGGCACTGGGCGCAGCCGATCGTCAGACCCAGGAAGACCGTCCCCGTCGTGTTGATGCGGTCGACAACCGCTTCCACGCGAAACTGTTCGGGGTCGGTTCCCCCCTCTTCATTGACGAGCGTGTTGCGATGAAACCCGGTCGCGACCAATTGATCGAGCGTCGGCTCCGGCTGCATGTCACCGGCGAGCTGGTCGATCACGAACTGGTCAAACGGAAGATTCCGATTCAGCGCGGCGACAACCCAATCGCGGAATTTCCAGATGGTGCGCGGCATGTCCCGCGTGAAGCCGTTGGAGTCGGCATAGCGGGCGACATCGAGCCAGTCGCGGCCCCAGCGTTCGCCGAAATGCGGCGATGCCAACAGCCGATCGACCAGCCGTTCGAACGCATCGGGCGCGGTGTCGTCGAGAAACTCATGGACTTCATCCGGCGTCGGGGGGATGCCGCGCAGGTCGAGCGAGACCCGGCGGATCAGCGTCGCGCGATCGGCCTCGGGCGACGGCGTCAGTTGGACCTGTTCCTGCTTCGCGACGATGAAACTGTCGAGCGCACCGCGAACGGATTTGACTGCCGCGACGGAAGGGGGAACGGGATGCTGCACGGGCTGAAACGACCAATGATCGGTTCCCTTTCGTGCGGTGGCGACCGCCACCTTTTCATCGGCGGGAAACGAGCCACCGGCGGCGATCCACTCCGTGAGTAAACGGATCTCATCCGCGGTCAGCCCCGGTCCCTCGGGCGGCATTTTGGAAACCCCTTCGGTTCCCGTCACCGCCTGGATCAACAGGCTCTTCGCGGCATCCCGCGGCACGATGGCGGGTCCGGTGTCGCCACCGTCCAGCACTGCCCGACCACTGTCGACGCGCAGCCCGGACTCCTGCTTCTGAGCACCGTGGCACTTGGCGCAGTGCTTGGCCAGCAACGGCTTGATCTGAGTCGAATAGTCAACCTTCGCGGCATCGTCACCGGCGGCGATGGCGACCGGCAGCAACAGCAATCCCAGCAGGCATCGATTTAACAGCGGCATCGCTCCGTCCTTCCGGTTTCCTGCGAAGGTCAATTGCGGACACGGCCCGAGTATCGCCCGGCCACCGGACGC
>JANMLE010001351.1:0-1163 GCA_031372385.1 Planctomycetota bacterium
AGGCTCCGGTCGGAGTCGAACCGACGATGACGGATTTGCAATCCGTTGCCTTAGCCACTTGGCTACGGAGCCGACAAGACCATGAATCGGCAATCGACTCTCAGGGGTTGAGTTTTCCCGGCGGCAGAATCGGAAAAATCGGTGCCGTGATTTCTTCCGGCAGGGATTGCTCAACGCGGCGGATCGTAGTCGCCGCCGCGCGGTCGGTCAACAGCCACGCACGTCATCTATCCACCAGGTCGCTTGCCCGCCATCTCGCTCCCCTCCAGAATAGATCTCAGGAAAACCACCTCATTTCCTGGTCCGGTTTTCGAGTCCACCGTGGCCGTCACCGCCTCACACTCAAACAACTGAATGGATTTCGACAACAATGCCCCACAAGATTCTGGTTGCAACGGCTTGGATGGTTTTCTTCTCCGTGTTGGTTTTCTTCTCAGTGTTGGTTTTCTTCTCCGTGTTGGTTTTCTTCTCAGTGCGATTGGGATTTGCCGCCGATGCGCCGGACTGGCGTTCGTGGCGCGGGCCGCTGGGGAATGGCAGCGTCGAACAGGGGAATTATCCCGTGAAGTTCGGCGCGGACGAATATCTCTGGCGCACCCCATTGCCGGGCAAGGGCTGTTCAACGCCCATCGTGCAGGGCGGGATGATCTACCTGACGTCGCCGGCCGATGGGAATGACGCTCTGCTCTGCTACGACTTCCACGGTGCCGAGAAATGGCGGGCCGTCTTTGGCAAGGAGAACGCCGGCAAGCATCGCAACGGGTCTGGAAGCAATGCGTCCCCGGTCACGGATGGAACGGCTGTCTTCGTCTTCTTCAAGAGCGGCACGTTCGCGGCTGTGGAACTCGATGGAAAGGTCCGTTGGAAGACCGACCTCGTCGAGCGGTTCGGGAAAGACACGCTGTTTTGGGATCACGGCACCTCGCCCGTGTTGACCGACAAGCACGTCATCATGGCCCGCATGCATCAGGGCGAATCGTGGCTGGCCGCATTTGACAAAGTGACCGGCGAAATGGCCTGGAAAGTTGCCCGCAATTACTCGACGCCCACTGAATGCGATCACGGCTACACCACGCCGCTGGTCATTCAGCACCAGGGGAAGGAGTCGATCCTGGTTTGGGGGGCGGAACATCTCACGATTCACAATGCGACCGACGGGCAGG
>JANMLE010001363.1:0-1218 GCA_031372385.1 Planctomycetota bacterium
ATGGCGGCGGCGAGGTCTCGGCAGAGACGGGCGGCTTCGCGGTCGCTGACGTCCTGGGGGTTGACGATCACGCGCACTTCGCGGCCGGCCTGCACGGCGAACGCCTGTTCGACACCGGGGAAGCCGCAGGCCAGCGACTCCAGTTCTTCCAGACGACGGACGTATTTTTCGAGCGTCTCGCGGCGGGCACCGGGGCGCGAAGCCGAGCAGGCGTCGGCGGCGGCCACCAGGACCGTGTAGATGTATTCGGGGCGAATATCGTCGTGATGGCCGAGTGCCGCGTGGACGACTTCGCCTTTCTCGCCGTAGCGTTTCAGCAGTTCGGCGCCGACGGCGGGGTGGCCACCTTCCATTTCATGGTCGGCCGCCTTGCCGATGTCGTGCAGGAATCCGCAGCGGCGGCCGAGGTTGCCGTTCAGCCCGAGTTGTTCGGCCATCAAGCCGGTCAGGTGCGAGACTTCGATCGAGTGACGCAGCACGTTCTGGCTGTAGCTGGTCCGGAAATGCAACCGACCCATCAGGTCGAGCAGCTTTTCGTGCAGGTTGGGGACGCCCGCCTCTTGAGCGGCTTCGTTCCCCTGGCGGCGGATGAAGGCTTCCATTTCCTTCTGAGTTTCGATGACGATTTCGTCGATGCGAGTAGGGTGAATCCGGCCGTCCTGGATCAGTTTGACCATCGCCTGCTTGGCGGTCTCGCGGCGGACACTGTCGAACGCGGAGACCACGACGACGCCGGGGGTGTCATCCACGATCACATCGACGCCGGTCGCCTTTTCGAACGCGCGGATGTTGCGTCCCTCGCGGCCGATGATGCGGCCCTTCATCTCGTCGCTGGGGATGTCGATCGTCGAGACGGTGGATTCGGAGGTGTGGGCCGAAGCGTAGCGCTGGATCGACATCCCGATGATTTCGCGGGCCAACTTTTCCGACTGCTGCTTCAGTTCCGCTTCCTGCTTGAGAATCAGCGCGCCGGTTTCGTTCCTCAACTCGCGTTCGAGTTGTGTGAGCAGCATGTCGGTCGCCGCCTTTTGATCGAGGCCGCTGATCTTGTAGAGCTGCTCCTGCGCCTGCTTCAGAATCCGGTCGAGTTCCTTTTCCTTCGCCTCGACGGACTTGTTCCGTTCGACCAGCTTCTGCTGGGTCGCCTCCAACATCCGCTCTTTCTTGGCGATGTCGTCCAGTTGATCCTTGATCCCGGATTCGCGCTTGTCGAGTTTC
>JANMLE010001376.1:0-15659 GCA_031372385.1 Planctomycetota bacterium
GAACGAGGCACCGCATTGCGCGGCGGCGATCGCCAGTGAATTGGCGACGTTGTTGCCGTCGCCGATGAACGCGATCTTCTTGCCGCGCACGTCGCCGAAGACTTCCTGCATCGTGAACAGGTCGGTCAGGGCCTGACACGGATGCCGTTCGTCCGACAGGCCGTTGATGACCGGCTTGCCCGAGAACTCGATGAAGTTGTCGATCAGTTTCTGCGAGAACGTGCGGAGGGCGATCACGTCGCTGTAGCCGCCGATCACGCGGGCCACGTCCTTGACCGCCTCGCGCCCGCCGATCCCGGCCTCGCGCGCTTCGAGGAAGATGCTGCTGCCGCCAAGCTGCATCATGGCCGCGTCGAAGCTGAGCCGCGTACGCAGCGACGGCTTTTCAAACACCGCCGTGAGGACTCGCCCCGCCAGCAGTTGCGGCCGGTCCCCTTTGGCCAGGCGGGCCTTCAGTTCGCGGGTCAGATTGAAGATGGCCTCGATGTCGGCCGGTTTGAGTTCAAGGAGCGAATTGAGATGACGCATGAGAAGAAAGTCCGAATGACGAAGTGCGAAGTTGGAAAGCAGCGAAGAGGCCGCGCCGATCAACGGTGAGGACTGGGTGGCTCGGGGTCTTCGCTGGTGATTTCTGTCATTGGTCTTCGTTTCGGATTTGAGATTTCGGATATGAGATTTGAGACTTTGCGAAGTCAGAACTACGCCGCTTCGTTGGCCATTTCCCGCAGCACGGTGCTGATCACCGCGCAGCCTTCATCCACCTGCTCGGCCGTGATGTTGAGCGGCGGCAGCAGTCGGACGACGGTGTCGTGGGTCGCGTTGATCAGCACGCCCCGCTCCATGCACTTCGCCACCGCCGGAGTCGCGGGGATGGCCAGTTCGACACCGATCATCATCCCGCGGATGCGCAGATCCTTGATGATTGGCAGTTCTTCCCGCAACTTGGTGAAGTGCTGCCGGAACCGCTCCGCCATCTGGCGGCAGTTGTCGAGCAGCCCCTCTTCTTCGATCGTCCGGATCGTGGCGATGCCGGCCGCCATTGCCAGCGGGTTGCCGCCGAAGGTGCTGGCGTGCATCCCCGGTCGCAGGCTGGGGGCGATGTGATCGCGGCACACAAACGCTCCACAGGCGACACCGGCCGCCAAGCCCTTGGCCAGAGTCATAATGTCCGGTTGGACGGCCGAATGCTGGTAGCCGAACCATTGACCCGTGCGTCCGATCCCGGTTTGAACCTCGTCGAAAATCAGCAGCATGCCCCGCTCATCGCACAACTGGCGGAGTCCCTTCAGGAAGGACTCGTCCGCGATGTTGACTCCCCCTTCACCCTGCACCGGTTCCAAAAGAATGGCGCAGGTTTCGTCATCGACCAGTTGTCGCACCGCCTCCAGATCATTGAATGGCGCGTAGCGGAAGCCCGGCAGCAGCGGTCCCAAGCCTTCGTGATATTTGGGTTGGGCGGTCGCGGTCACGGCCGCGAACGTCCGTCCGTGAAAGCCATTGGTGAACGTGATCGCGCGAAACTTGTGCGGCCCGCAATGCAGCCGAGCCAGCTTGATCGCCCCTTCGTTGGCTTCGGCTCCGCTGTTGGCGAAGAAGGCCTTGCCAAAACTGCGGGAGCAGATCGCCTCGGCAAAGTCGCCCTGCGCTTCGGTGAACCACGTGTTGGGGACATGAATCAGGTGAGCAACCTGGTCTTGAACAGCGAGGACCACCTTCGGGGGGCAGTGCCCGAGAATGTTGCAGCCCCAGCCGGGAAACAGGTCGAGATACCGTTTTCCCTCGGCATCCCAAACAGCGGTCCCCTCGCCATGCACGATGCAGACGGGATAACGCTTGTAGTTCGGGATGACGTATTTGCCGAACTGCTCGATGGTTTGTTGGCTGGTGCGGGTGGCTGCTGGGTGCATGGGTAGCTCTTAGCGGTGAGCTTTTAGCGGTAAGCTAAAGGCAGAAGTGGAGAGAAGAAGTTGGAACTTGAAACACTTGGCGGATTGGGTCGCGCGGTCGAATTGTTTTCGTTTGGCTTATCGCCAACAGCTTGAAGCTATTCGTTATTTCCGCAGCGTTCCAATCAAACCGGTCAACATGCGGCGGACTTCTTGAAGTTGGCTTTCAAGTTTGGAGTACGTTTCGTCGGACAGATAGCCCAAGTCGTGAGCCAAAAGCAGTTGGTAGTCGAGTTCGCTCGCCGACCCCGACGCAATGTCACAGAACCGAGCGAGTTCGGCATCTCCGTTTCGACCGCATCCCTCGGCCAAGTTCGAAGGGATCGAAACCGCCGAACGCCGCGACTGGCTCGTCAAACCATAGAGTTCGTCGGAAGGCCAAGTCCGAGTTGCTGAATACGTGTCCAGCACCAGCCGATGCGACTTCTGCCACACGAACAGATCCCGGTAGTTCTTCACGACTGCCTCTCCCCTTCTACGCTTCCCATTGTTTTTGCTATTGTACTTCCCCGGCTAACCGCTAATCGCTAACAGCTACTCCACTATCTCCGTCCCAATTCCCTCGTTCGAGTAAATCTCCAGCAGCACCGAGTGCGGGATGCGGGCGTCGATGATGTGAACCTTTTGAACTCCGGCTTCGAGCGCTTCCAGCGCCGCTTCGACTTTGGGAACCATGCCGGCATCGATCACTCCCGCGCGAATCAGTTCGCGGCAGCGGGCGGCGGTCAGATGCGATTGCAGCGTCGAGGGATCCTTCCGGTCGAGAAAGATTCCCGGCACGTCGCTGAGGAAGACCAGCTTCTCGGCCTGGATCAAGCGGGCCACGGCGGCGGCGGCGGTGTCGGCGTTGACGTTCAGCTTGGCCCCCGCGTCGTCCAGTGCGACCGACGGCAGCACGGGAATCACTCCCTCGCGACAGGTCATCAACAGCAAGTCGCGATCGATGTCTGTGACCTCTCCGACACGGCCGAGGTCGATCGGTTCGCCGTTCTCACCCGGCAGCATCAACTTCCGGCCGCGCAGGCAGTTGACCGTCTGGTAATGCAGGCCGCGGGCGTCGCCCCCCTGTTGGATGATCTCTTCGACCAGCCCCTGACAGATTTCGCCACACAGCGTGCGCGCGACGATCTCCAGCGTTTCATCGTCGGTGTAGCGCCGCCCCTGGACGAACCGGGGTTGGATGCCGGCCTTTGACATTGCGGCGTTGATCGCCTTGCCGCCTCCGTGAACCAAGACCGGGCGCATGCCGACGGTCGACATGAAGATCACGTCGGTCAGGAAGTTCCGGACCGCTTCGGTTTCCTCCATCGCGCTCCCGCCAAGCTTGATGACGACGTGGCGACCCCGGAACTGGCGAATCCAGCCCAGCGCTTCGACCAACACGTCGGCCTTTCGGACAGCTTCATCGAAGTTTTGCGGCATCAATCGGTCCAAAGAAACGTTCGCGGAGAAAAGCCCGGATTCTAGGGTGATGTTTCGAGAAGAGTCAATCAGCGGGAGGTTGATGTCACTCGGGTCATCAGTCGTTGGGAAGGGATGCCTTCACGGACAGGTAGGAAACCTGTCCCACGTTTCGGCATTCACGTCAACTCGCCCGCAATGCGCAGGAAGTTTCGCAGCTATTCGATGCCGCTTTCGGTCAGGAAGCTCTCGGGGTGAAACTGCACGCCGTGGACGGGATGGATTCGATGCCGCAGACCCATGATCTCGCGGGGGTGACCGGGGAACTCGGCCCAGGCGCTCAATTCCAGTTCGTTGCTGAGCGTGGCTTCGGGGACGATCAGGCTGTGATAGCGGGTGGCGATGAACGGATTCGGCAGCCCGGCGAACACACCAAGTCCGTCGTGATGAATGGGCGAGACCTTGCCGTGCATCAATCGTTCGGCGCGGACGACCGGAGAATGATAGACCTCGGCCAGAGATTGATGTCCCAGGCAGACCCCCAGCGTGGGAATGGTCGGTCCCAAGGCCCGGATCAAGTCCATCGAGATGCCCGCTTCGTGCGGTGTGCAGGGACCGGGCGACACCACAATCCCGCGCGGCCTCAGCGCCGCGACTTCGTCGATCGTGATCTGATCATTGCGCGCCACGCGCACGTCGATCCGCGGATCGATCTCGCCAAACCGCTGGACCAGGTTGTAAGTGAAGGAGTCGTAGTTATCGAGAATGAACAGCATCGAAGGCCAAACCAGAATAATGAGGGCTGGTGGAACCGACAGCGCAGCGGAGCGCCGGCACAGTTCATGGTGCGCGCAAGTTTCCACGGTGTCCGACCCGAAGTAAACCGAAGCGGGGGATTTCGTCGCGGCATCGGCGTCACGCGCCGACCGAATACGTCTCTGAGCGTCCCTGCGGTCGACGGTGCCGAACAACATTCGTCCGGAATTGCGGTTCTGCACCCCGCTGTCGATCGCGGTCACGTTGCGGCGACTCTTCACCACGAGCCAACGGCACAGTGCGGGCTCACGATCGCGTCGCCAGTGGCGCGACGCTGGGCGGGCTCAAAGAAGGTGAGAGGCCGGGACGTTGCGGGTAACGTCCCGGCCTGAGTCGGCATGAGATTAGACGTGGGTCTGTTGGCGGAGCGTGGTCCGTCTCCCTCGGACCGGCGGGAATTTTGGAATCTCGGATTCGTCGTATGACGTCCCGGGTATTCTTTCGTTGGGTGATGTTTCACACCGAAGGCACAGTCTTGCACGGACCGTGCCATTGGCGATTTCGACCCGAGAGCCTGCCGTCACAATCCGCTCTAACGAACTTTGCCAGCAATAGATGTGAAAATTGTCGTGGCGAATGCAGGAAACGGTTTCATCGCCCGTTTTGTAATTCTTACGCGCGATGGGCGTTGTAAGAATTGCAACTGCAATCGGCAGGATGGCAACTTCGACGCCAGCCTTCGTTCGGCCTGTTGTGGCGCGACAGGGTGACGGTCGCCTCAATTCATGACCTCGATCTGCAAATGGCCGATGACGAGCATTAGGGGGACAAAGGTGCTGAGGGCGCTGGGACCGTCGTCGGCCAGGCTGGAGTCCGACAACTTCAAATGGCCACAACCGATCCCGCGTCGTCCCAGCGTAGGTTCCAACGGGATCCAGTGTCCGTCCAGGTTGGCTTCGGTCCACATGTGTCCGCCAAAGGCGCTCAGTTTGTCCACATACACCAAGCCCGCGGCGACGCGCGACGGAATTCCCTTGGCGCGGAGCATCGCCGCCAGCAGCACCGCGTGTTCGGTGCAGTCGCCTTCCATCGTCTTGGCCACTTCGCCCGCCGAGGCCATCGCCGTCGAGAAGTTCTTCTTGGCGAGCTTTTCGTACACGTACTTCTCCATCATGCGGGCGACCTGTGCGGGATCGGTCGCGTCGCCCGCCGCCTTTTGGGCATGTTCCTTCACTCGCTCATCGTCGGACTGCAGATACTGTGAGGAAGCGAGAAACTCCTTCTCGACCGGACGAATCGTCGCCTTCTCGGGGATGGGGAGTGCGATGACCGTGACTTCGGCAACGTCGTCCCCGATCTTCTTGACCGTCTGAGTCTCACCGGACGGCAGCGCGTTCTCGGGGTCTTGGCCCTTGGTGATGATGCGATACCGGATCTTTCGTGCGGCAAGCAGATCGGGAATCCGCTTGACCTTGACCAGCATGCTGACCGCCAGATCGAGTTCCGTGCCGGAAATGGCCTTGAGCGCCTCTTCCTTCGAGACCAGATAAAAGACCATTTCCGTCCCGAACATGCCGGTGGAGGTCTTGAGCATCTCTCCCTTGGCATCCGCGAAACTGGACACCACCAAACCGGGAATCACGGACTGGGTCATCTTGACCTTCAGCAGGCGCTGAGGCTTCCCATCGACCAGCGGGGTCTCTTCAAAGTCGGTCGCACTCAGTTTGACGGTGGCCACCTTGTTGAATTCGGGCAGGAACGCCTCGAACGACCGGGACTCACCCGGCTTCATCGGCGAGTTCTTCAAGGTGCGATCCTGAAATACCGGCGACTTCACGTCGGCCCGCCAGGCCTGCGACGACTCCTTCAACTTGCCGTTGACGGTTTGCTTGAGAATCAACCGGTCCCCTTCGACCGTACCGATGGTCGAAGTGCTGGTGGCGGGTGGATTTGCCAATTCATAGCCGAATCGCAACATGTCACCGTTGATGGTTTCTTCCGTCGTGATGGTCTGCTTCATAACCAGCGATTGTCCGAACCGCTTGATGGTCATGTTCATGATGTTCGATGTGCGGATCAGCGTCGTTCCTCCCTGCTCGACGGGCTCAACCACGGTGTGGGAGAATCCGACCCGCTGACCGCTGAAGTAGATGACCTGCCACGATTCTTCCCGTTCGATCTTGGCGGGGACCGACGGCTCGGCGGCTGTTGCGAACGGGGCCGTCGCGACGGTGGCCGACAGAAGCATCAAGAGCAGCCACGGATGGGCGATCGCCCGGTGTGGCTGGCCCGCTTTCGACTCGCTTGCTGATCTGCTGAACATGAAGAGGTTTCCTGTGGGAAGGACACTTGCGTGACCGGCGTCGTCGAACTCCGGCGCACTGGTTTCTGGCGGAGAAGTATACCGCCGGTGAAGTCGCGGTGTCCCGGTGCGTGCAAAGTCACCAATGCCAATGGGACGTCCGACAACGTTCTTCGGGTCTCCGCCATTCGTGTTGAACAACACCCGTAAGCGGCAAGGTGCCAGCCGGCGGTGTGATGGAGTTGAGCTTCCAAGTCAAGAACCGGCGGCTAGCGCCTTGCCGCTCACGTCACACAACTTTCAGCAGGAATACCGGAGAGCCCGTTGTTCAAAGGGCTCGGACAATCCGGACATGCCATCCAAACTGAGACCGGTTGGATTCCCAATGTCCAGGGACTGGCGACTGCCGTCTCAACCGGTATTGCCGGCCGGGTCGCCGCACTTGCCAGCGGCTTCCCCGGTTTCCCAATGGTCTTGCGTCGATTGGTCCCGCTCATCGGCAATGACACCGCGGCCGGATTTTTCGGTGAACCAGTTGACCTCGACGGCAGAATTCCAACGCGAACGGAAATTCGATTTCGAAGCGGTAAAAAATTGCGTGCTAGAGTTGCATCAACGCAACGCAGGCGACTGTCCAAGCACCATTGAGATTTCCGGTCACGCCGTTTGATCCAACGCGAACAAAACATCCGACCGCAATCGGGCATTGAGGGGAGTTGACGACCATGGGGTTCTTGAAACGCTTCTTCAAGAACACGTATCGCGACGGCGAGTCGAAACACGGTGGCAGCAGCTTCGAAAATCTCAGCGAAGAGCAGCTCGAAACCCATCTGAAGATCGCCCGATACGGTTCCTTTTCACTGACCGACGCGGTCCGGCCGTCGTACGACCTGCAGGTCGTTCCGCAGGCTGGCTACCGGCACGACACTTACCACGACCGCGAATCCGGCATCAAGATCCCGGTGATCATGGCGGCCGCCAGTCGCGAGATCCTGACCGACTTGTTCTTTGAGCTGCTTGATCCGCTCGGGAATGAAGTCGACATCGTCCTGGAAACCAGCCACGAACGATCGGGCGGCCATCAGGATCTGTACCGCGAAGACATCGACCTGCCGGTGCTCAAGAGCATGCTGTACGACTTCGAAGACCTGCTGCTGCACGACGGCTGCAGCGGGCTGGCAGTGCTCAATCCCAACATTCCGATGGAAGTCCAGTTCGACGAACACAAACTGCTGATCCTGTACGGGCATGAACTGGTGGACTTCGAAGACATCTTGGATGACTACGGCCTGGCCTGCCGCGAAGACATCAAGTTCATCACCGAGGCTGAGCATGTCCACTCGTCAACCGAGGAGTTCGCGCGGAACTTCGAGCAGATGAAATACCGCTTGGGGATCGACGACGACTGAAGAGTGATTTGTGATTTGTGATTTGTCATTTGTCATTTGCCAACAAATAGCAAATAGCAAATCCTCATGGCCCTTACGCCTGCGGCTTCCAACCGGCTTGAAAATGTGAGCCGCCAACGGCTGAATCGAAATGAAGCCGGCAATGCCCCGACCCTTTGACACCACAACAACGCTCATCCCACCACTCAATACTTGCCACGCCACGCAGCTTTGCGATGAGTGACTCAATCGGTTGAGCCATTCGCCTTTCCCGTCCGCACGACGGCGCACCCCCGCGCCGAGTCTGGAGACCAACGTGCGTCTATTCTTGGCCGCTCTCACGGTCGGTGCCGCCGGCATCGGCTATGTCACCCTGCATCAGGCCGCCCAGCCTGCGGCAGATTCCCGGTCCGCGGCCAGCCGGCCACTGTTCGACTGGCAGTCGGCCGACGACACGCTGACCGCCGCGGCACCGGGCGACATCACAACGCCGGCTGACGATCCGCCGCTCGTGGTCCGTGACACGATCAACAACGCACGAACCGAAGTCACTTCGGTGCTGGACGAGTTCGTCCGCGTCAACGGGAATTCGAACCCCGTGCCGCTACCGACCGACATCGTCACCCAGGCGGATCATCCGGGGAATGCGGGCATCGATGAGCCGACCGTCCCGTTCGCCACGAGCGATCCATCGGGCCTTGATGCGATCAAAGCCGCTCCCGCCGAGCCCCGTCCCGACAACACCAGCTCCGACATCTCCGGTCTCGACGTTGGTCCCGCCGATGCCAGTGCCGCCGTCAATCAAACGCAGCCAAACTTGCCAGCGCAGCGAGATTTGCAAACGGGGTCGTACCCGACTCAGTTGAAAGAAACAGACCTGTTGAAAGACACAGATGCGGGCCCGGTCGTGGATGCCGCGGTGAACGAAGCCAAGCTCGCTGTCGGCAAGCCGACGATCAACGAGGCGACGTTGATCACGAAGATAGCGAACCCGAAGAGCGAACCAACTCCGCCGACTCCATCCACTCCAGCGACTCCGTCCGCTCCACCGACCCGACCACCGGAAGTGGCGGCGAAGCCGTCGAAGACCGAGTTGTTACCGGGCGGCAAGATGCCCGAGAAGCAGGCCGTCTTCGATCCGGAATGGAAGGTGATCGCCAAGACCACCAACGACTTGCCGATGCACACCCGACGGTTCGGCCGGCAGGGAACGCGGACGCTGATCATCGCCGGGCTGGATGGTCAGGATCGGATTGCGACCCGCTGGAACGACGAGTTGGCGGATGCCCTCGTTCGCCACAGCGATCTGCTTAAGACCAACGAAGTGCTGCTCGTGCGGGCGGGCAATCCGGACGGCTTGGTCAAGAAGATGCCGGGCAATGCCCACGGCGTGCAGATCAACCGCAATTTCCCCAGCCGCCGTTATCAGTTCCTTCCCGACAAGTCGGCGGGCCCCGGTCCGGCGAGTGAAGCGGAGACGCATGCGATCTTGGACGTGCTCTACTCGTTCCGGCCGCGGCGCGTGGTGCATCTCACCTCCACCATCGGACGCTCCACCGTGATCTACAATCGTGCGGGCCAAGAGACGGCCGCCGCATTGCAGAAGCAATTCCAACTGAACGGACAGCCACTGGATGTGGAGCTCGTGCCGGGTTCATTGGAGGACTTCGCGGATGGCACACTCGATGCCGCGGTGATCTCACTGAAACTGAACAGCGGCACTGACTGGAAGCAGGCTTGGCAAAAGCACCTGCCGGCCGTCCTGACCGCGATCAACGGCCAGCTTCCGCTGGAAACCGTCTCGCAGGACGAGTTGGTGAAATCGTCCCCCGACCTGGCGGGAACGCGGATTCCGAACATGGACGATGAAGAACCGGCACCGCTCAAGAAACGCCGCCAGGGTTACGAAGAACTGCCACCACCGCCGCGATGACGATGAGGTTGCGTCCGCGAGCTCTGTCACTGAATTCGCGACCATTCCGCGACGGGGTCTTCAACCGGTTGGGGCGACGGATACTTTGCCGACCTCCCAGTGGGATTGCACCACACCGAAGTATTCAGCCGCGGCCTTTTCCGCTTCGGCCACTGACGGGTGCCAAGTATCGCCATGCTCGGTGCCGTCTTGAGACGAGTGGCACAACACGAAGCCAGACCCGTCCGATTGAATTTCGATGTTCAGCAAGACATTGCGTACGGGTGTCGGAAGCGGCTTGGCAGCACCAGCGGGAAGCCAGCCGGTGTGTTCCTCGCCGCCGAATTTGACAGGGAAGGTGTTCCTCGCCGCCGAATTTGACAGGGAAGCCGGTGACCCGCTTCACAATTTCAAGCCCTGAGCCCATCAATACGCTGCCTTTAGGATCGCCAGCAGATCTGCTTCTGTCGGACGACGCGCGTTCAGCAGCATCAAGCGCTTGATGGCGAAGGCTTTCTTGGCGAAGGTCGGCAACTGTTCGAGGGTGCCGCCGATGTCGCGGATGCGATCGGGAATTCCCACTTCACGACGCAAACGCTCGACTGCGGTCACGGCCCGTTGCGCGGCCTCCTCCTCGGAAATGCCGACCGTGTCTTCACCGAGCAGCCGCGCGATGCGGGCGAACTCGGGGATTCGGACCGACAGGTTGTAGCGCATCACGTAGGGCAACAGCAGTCCGTTGCCGGCTCCGTGTGAGCAGTGCAGGGCTCCCCCCAGCGGATATTCCAACGCATGCACCGCAGCGACGGCGCTGTTGGAGAACGCCAGTCCCGCCAACGTTGCCGCGAGCGCCATGCCTTCGCGCGCCGCGAGATTGCCCGGTTCTCGAAAAGCGGTGACGAGGTGTTTCCCGATCAACTCGATGGCCCGTTCGGCGACGCAGTCCGCGATCGGTTGTTTGCCGTCATAGGGGAACGGTTCGTCGGCCGGCACATCCAACTCGTTGTAGCGCGTCGCGGTCATCCCTTCGATCGCGTGCGTCAGCGCGTCGATCCCACTGTCGGCCGTCGCGCGGGGCGGACAGGTGAGCGTCAGCTCTGGATCGACCAGCGCCAGCGCCGGGCGAAGGTAGTGGCTGAGGATGCTGATCTTCATCTGGTTCTCGGTGTCGGTCAGCACCGCGGCGTGTGACACTTCGCTCCCTGTCCCCGCCGTTGTGGGAATGCAGACCAGCGGCGTCACGGGACCGGGGACATTCCCGAATCCGGCGTAATCGCGGCAGGTTCCGCCGTGAGTCAGCACGGTCGCCACGACCTTCGCCAGATCCATGTTGCTGCCGCCGCCAACTCCGAACAGCACATCGGGACGGGCGTTCTTCGCAAACGCGATCGCCTGATCGGCGATCGCAAACGACGGCTCGGGCTGGCCGCCGTCGAAGACGTCCACGGACAAACCCGCGGCACGCAACGGCGCTTCGACACGCGCCACGACTCCCGCGCGGACCAGCGGCTCATCCGCCACGATCAACGCCCGCATCGCCCGCCACGGTTGAATCAACGGTGCCAGCCTCTTCACCGACCCCGAGCCAAACACGATCCGGCCGGCTGAGAAGAAGCTCCAATAGTCACGCTGCGAGGTCGACATGGAAGGGCGAGCTCCGAAGGTCGATGTGGGACGGGTCTTGATCCTGCCGTTCAGGGAGTGCGAAGAAAGTGATCGACCCGTAGGACGGATTTCCAATCCGTCCGTCAACTCGGGACGGATTGGAAATCCGTCCTACGTCACTGGATCAGCGTTTGCGTTTCTTCCCGCTCTTGCCGACTCCACCCTTGGGTTCCGCACCGTTGTCTTCTTTGCGAATCGACACGTCCTTGTCCGCCGCCGCCTGCAGACGCTTCAGCCATTCCATCCAGGCGGAGGGCTTCGGCGGTTCGCCGTTGGAACCCACCGCGGCGACGACGGGTGCCGGTGGATTCAGCGCCTTCGCCTTGGCCCATTTTTCGAAGAGCGACCGTTCGGTCATGCTCCAGATGTTGGTCGAGATGAAGTACAGGCAGAGTCCGGCGGGAACCCGGTAGAACGTCGCGCCCATGACGAACATCATGATGTTCATCATCTTGTACTGGGCCTTCTGCTCGTCATTCTGTGCCGGGGGCATCGTCAGCTTCTGGTGAATCATCATCAGGCCGATTGAGATGCACGGGAGCAGATTGAATTCCGTCCAGCCGAGGAACGGAATCCGGAAGGGGAGCGGAATCAACGCATCGGGCGACGCCAGGTTCTCGAACCACAAGAACGGCTCCATGCGCAGTTCGATCGAACTGCTCAGGGCCCGATAGAGCGCGATGAAGATCGGCAGTTGCAGGAACATCGGCAGGCAGCCGCCCAGCATCATCTTGGACTGCTCGGCCACCAGCTCCTGCGAGGCTTTGAGGTATTCTTCGGTGTTCTTTCCGTGACGGGCTTCCAGTTCCTTCTGCCTGGCTTGGATCTTCGGCTGCAGCTCTTTCATCTTGGCCGCGTGGACCGCCTGGTGCTTGGAGAGCGGGATCAACGTCGTCCGGACGACGACCGTCAGGCAGATGATGGCCACGCCGTAGCTGAAGCCCAGCGAATGAAACAGATTGAGCACCCAGACCATCCCGCGGCAGATCGAATCGAACCAGCCGTAATCCAACACGGCGGCGGCGAACACCTGCTGCAACAGTTGCTGGCGCTTGGGGCCGGCAAACAGGATGTACTCGTGCTGAACGGAGTCTTGCGCGGGGACGGTGAACGTCTTTGAGATCAGATCGACGGAGACGTCGCTGTACTGGGAATACTCCTTGTTCTCGGTCACAAGCACCGGCGAGGCGCTGTCCAGCGTCCGTTGGCTGAGCTGGTCCTGGCCCGGCAGAACCAAGGTGGCGAAGTACGCCACGTCGACACCGATGTACTTGATGGGACGCTTCCAGAGGACGGGTGCATTCCCCTTCTCTTTCTTCACGACTTCGGACGCGCCCATCTTGCTGTCGTCGACGGCCGACCCGTCTTCACGCAGAAAGCCCATGCGGACGTCGCGGTACTTGTAGGCGTTGTCCGCGTCTTCCAGCGGAACACCGGTCGGTCCCTGCAGGGTGTAGCTGATCTCCTCCGGCTTGTCGGAAAGGTTTTTCAGGGTCACGGTCAGCGTGAGCTTGTAGCCGTCCGCCATGTTCTCGCGGACACCGGGTTGGTCCCGTTCCGCGGCGGAGAGTTGCTTGAGCTTGAATTTCTTCGAGACTTCCCAGACCCCGTCGGGCGACCGCAGTTTGAAGGTCACGGAGTCGGACGACGTGTCGGCGATCTCCCACGCGATGCGGTCGAGAGTTTGGTCCCGCAGCAGCTTGTCGATGACGGGAATCGTCATCCCGAACGTGCGGCGGTCCGTCTTGTCGTAATCACCAGCCTTCTTCTTGGCATCGGCTTTGGCACCGACCAGGTGCAACCGGCGATCACGATGACCGAACTCGGGGTAGCGGCGCAGATCGGTCAGTTCGATCGCCTCAATGCTGGCCCCTTCACTGCGGATGTGGGCGGCCAGGAGGAATTCCTCCAACTTGGTCGGGTCTTTTTCATCCTGGTCCGGACCGATCCAGAGTGACTTGGCGGGGTGCTTGGGAAGCTCCACCACAGGCGGGGCTTTTCCCTCGACAGCCGCCTTGTCGTCCACCTTGTCGGGATCTGCGGTGGGATCCTTGCCGTCGACTTTTCCGGCCACAGGCGGCTTGGGTGGAAGCGGTGGAAACAGCGCCGGAACGAGGAAATGAATCCAGCCGAACCAGATCAACATGGAAACCGTGAAGAACGCCAAAAACCGCCGCTGATCCATGCTGATCTCGTCTGTTAAACCGCGCCGCCACGATCGGGCGACGCCTCTTCGAACAAGCCTCGCCGATCACTGATGACAGGCCGTGCGAGGCAACAACCACAAACCCAACGACCCGACCAGCCCGGCGGTCACCGACCGTCTTTGAGGCGGTCGCCGAGGAAGTTGTCGAGGTCGGGGATGTCGTAGATTTTTTGAGCCGTCTTGGTGAAGTCATACTCGACCCGCTTGAATTCAAGCATGTTGCCGTCCAAGACGACGTAGGACGATCTCGGATCACCATTTCGCGGCTGCCCCACGGAGCCGACGTTGACCAGCACTTTCTTCGCCCCCAGTTCGTACTTAAAGTCGATCTCTTCCGGGGCGAGAAAATTCAGATCCTCGGTGAAGACGCCGGGGATGTGCGTGTGACCCTGAAAACAGTTCTGTTCGACCAGGGAAAAGATCCGCTCCATCTTCCGCTGGTTGTAGATGTCTTCGGGGAACACGTACTCGTTCAGGGGATTGCGGGCGGAACCGTGAACGTAGAGGAAGTTGGGTTCGCGATGCACGCGCGGCAGTTCGCCCAGGAATTCCCAGCGCCGGTCCGCTGCGGGCCCCGTGCCGGCTTCCAACTGGCGGCGGGTCCAGAACACGGCGCGTTCGGCACTGGCGTTGAAGCCTTCCGGGTCGAATAGCGCGGCTTGATCGTGGTTGCCCAGCAGGCAGAGCTTGCACCGGAGAACCTTGTCGATGCATTCACACGGATTGGGTCCGTAGCCGATGATGTCGCCCAGGCAATAGATTTCGGTGATGCCCAAGCTGCGGATGTCGGCGAGGACCGCTTCCAGTGCTTCCAAGTTGGCGTGGATATCGCTGATGATCGCGCGCAACGCAGGTTCCTCAATGCTAATGACAACGCAGGCGAAGGATGCGAACCGAACCGCGGGAGACGCCAACGATTGACGCACCCGGGATCACACGGCTTCTCAGTGGAGTCTGAATCCCGTTCGCCAACTCAAGTTGGGGTTCATGAGAACGTGCGAATGATAAGGGCCGCAAAACCGCACGGCAAGCATTGCCGTGGTGACTTCATGGCCACAAACGCCGGAAGCCTTGGATTTGCGTTGCCGCACCGCCCCGACTGCCAGCCCGTTGCAACCTGCCCCCACCGTCTTTCAACCGGCAGCCACTCCGGTCTCCTGCCTTCCGACTACTTGTAAACCACCTGCTCCTGTCTCGGCAGTTCGCTGAGGCTGCGGATTCCGAACAGCGACAGGAATCGCGGAGTCGTCCGGTAAGCCACGTCGCGCGGTCGCCCCGCCGACCGATCGACAGCGATCAACTCGCGACGCAGCAATTGGCGAATGACGACGCTGGAACCGGGCTTGCCGAGTTCTTCGATTGCGGTCGTTGTCAGCGGCTGGTGATAAGCGATCACGGCCAGCACCTCGATCGCCTCTTGTGACAGCTTCACTTCTTTGGGCCCCAGGCCGTACGTCTTGCGGCGGATCTTCTCGAAGTCCCCGCGCAGGGTCATCCGGTATCCACCCTCACCCAAACGAATCTCGTAAGGACGCCCTTCCCGGGCATACCGCGAATTGAGTTCATCCAGTTGCGACTCGATGTATTCGGCCGGGAACTCACCGCGGAGCACGTTGCCCAGCTTCTTGATGGTCAGCGGCTCGCCACCGACAAACAATAAGGCTTCCAAGATCTGTCGGGGAGTGACCGCTGCGGTGTGCTGACTGGCAGGCGTCTGACGACGCGCAGCCGCTTCGGTGAGCTCCGCCAGTTCGGCGGTCATCTCCGCGGAGTGAATGCGATCGGGCGACTCGGACACCGGCGGCTCGGCGACAACGACCACAGTCTGCGACGGAATGACATCCGCGTCGGACAACGGCTGCGGATCGGGAGGCAACTCGGGGAACTGAGCCTCGGAAGCCTCCAAGACCTCCATCGCCCGCAAGTACGCCTCTTCGAGTTCATCGCCCGACCAGTCGGCGGGTTCCGCTGTGGAATCCCCGTCGGGGGAAGCCTCGTCGAGTTGTCTCCAGAAGGAATCCTCCTGCGGGAGATCGTCTTCATCGGATGTGGACATCCCGGCGCGGCTCCTTCCTGCACGAGA
>JANMLE010001389.1:0-3445 GCA_031372385.1 Planctomycetota bacterium
CCGATTCCCTTCAGCACGGCGTAAATCCGGTCGCCGTCGCGTTCGGCATCGGCCAATCGCTTCAGCACGACAATGCCGACACCTTCGCCGAGGATCGTGCCATCGGCGGTTTCGGAGAACGGCTTCGCATCCCCCGTCGGCGACAGCGCCGGCGTCTTGCTGAAGCACATGAACATGAAGATGTCGTTGAAGGTGTCGATGCCGCCAGTCACGACCATGTCACTGCGACCGGTCCACAATTCGAGCGCCGCGAGATGGATCGCAGAGAGTGAACTCGCGCACGCGGCATCCACGACGCAGTTGGTGCCATGCAGGTCCAACCGGTTCGCGATCCGTCCGGCGACGACGTTCCCCAACAGGCCGGGGAATGAATTCTCCTGCCACGGGACATAGCTGTCCGAGATGCGATTCACGACATCGTCGGCCACGTCGTCCGGAACGCCGGCATCCTTGAGCGCCTTGCGCCACTTCGGATGTCCGAGCCGCGCGCCGAGCGGAATGACCATCTCCAGCGTCCCGGTCACACCGAGAATGCAGCCGACGCGCGACCGGTCGAACGTGCGTCCGACCCCGTACCCCGCATGCTCCAACGCCCGCTTCGCCGCGACCATGCCGAGCAGTTGTGACGTATCGATCGCTTCGAGGTTGTTCGGCGAGATGCCGTATTCGAGCGGATCAAACGGCACCGGCGACAGGAACCCGCCGCGCCGGGCATACGTCATGTCGGGCGACTTCGGATCGGTGTCGAAGTAGTCGTCGGGGTTCCAGTGCGAATCGGGAACCTCGGTGATCGCATCGACCCCGCGCCGGATGTTCGACCAGAATTCCCCGGTATTTGCCGCCTTGGGAAAGAGCGCACTCAGGCCGACCACGGCGAGCGGCGGTTGGGTGGGGAGTGTCATCGCGGGATTTGTCGTGTTCATGTCGTCTCTTGTGGTTCTGGTCTTGCAAAGTCCGCTGGTCACGCCGTTTTGGGAGAGTTGGCGTGAATGATTCCGGTCACGCGGTGATGCCCTTCTCGGCGAGCAGGGCCTTCAGGCGGGCAATCTCCGCATCCGCCGCGGCGGCGCGTTGCCGTTCGCTCTCGGCCTGTTGCTGCTGCCATTCTTCCGCCGTGGGCAACAGGTTGCCGTTGGCGTCGAAGAACCGGAGCCAGCGCGTGCGATATCGCTGGTGCTCTCCTTCCCACGTCCCGACGAACAGACCCAGCTCTTTGCTCCACAACCGCCCGTCTTGGTTGAGTTCCACCGGGACGTACTCGTGGCCGTGCAGTCGCCAGCCGATCAGTTCTCCCGTCACGTTGTCGTAGCAGACGTATTCGGCCGTGTGCAGAATCGTCCGGTACATGTCCTTCTTCGACGTCAGATCCTTCTTCGCGGTCGTGGGCGACAGAAGTTCAATCACGAACTCGGGGGCGCGGCCGCCCTCCTGCCAAATGCACCAATACGGACGCAACGGCAGCCGGGAGACGCCGTTGATGAAGAAGAAGTCCGGTCCGCAGTAGTCCTTGTTGCGTGCCTGCTCGTCGGAGTAGTACACGATCAAGTTGCCGCCCGCGTAGTAGTCCTCGCGGTTGCGGAAATGGAACGAGATGACATTCAGCAGCAGTTCCATACACATGCGGTGCCAGTCGCTGTCCATGGGCATTCCGTCCGTTTCCACCAATTCGACTTTGGGGCGAAGCAGCTCATCGATCTCTTCATCCGAGGGGAAGAAGTGACGCCACTTCTCGGGGATCTGCTCGATTCCGGGCTGCGGCTTGGAGAGGTCGGCGGTACTCATCGCGTGTCTCCTCGAAGGGGTGATGCGGTCATGTCTTCGTCTTTGCTTTTGCCTTCGTCTTCGTTTTTGTTTTCGTCTTCCGCCTTGTCCCCTCTCCCCGGCTTTGCGGGGAGAGGGTTAGGGTGAGGGGCTTCGCTTTGTCTTTTGCTTTCGCCGCATGATCCGTTTCGAGGTTCAGAGACACGACCGTTCAGCCAATCCACCACATCCACTCCCGCTTCGCG
Source organism: Planctomycetota bacterium (assembly GCA_031372385.1). Classification (GTDB taxonomy): domain Bacteria; phylum Planctomycetota; class Planctomycetia; order Planctomycetales; family Planctomycetaceae; genus Schlesneria. Next base: position 2,007 of record JANMLE010001389.1, read on the forward strand.
GGCAATCGCGATGGCGACCACTTCCACGTCATCCAGCACGTCGTCGTTTGTCACCCGGAAGACCCGGTAGCCTCGTGATTGAAGGTACTCCGTTCGTTCGGCGTCTCGTTTCTGTTGACCTTCGTGGCTTTGTCCATCAAGTTCTACGATGAGTCCGGCTTCAGGGCACGCAAAGTCACCGAAATAAGGGCCGATCGAAAACTCGCGCCGGAACTTCAGGCCCGCGACTTGGCGATTCTTCAGGACGTTCCAAAGGACTTTCTCTGGCATCGTGCTGGTGGCGCGCAGTTCTCGTGCTCGTACTTTCTGTTCTGTTGTTTGTCGGGTGCGTTTCGTCATATCCAAGTCCATAAACGGCGAAGAGAATCCCCTCACCCTAGCCCTCTCCCCGCAAGGCCGGGGAGAGGGGACAGGAGAAGAAGATCGTTCAGTTCGCGGGGCGTGATTCGCGCAGCGTCGCTCGGAACCGCAAAGCCCTGGCTGCGGAGCGAGTTCACCCGCTGCATGACCGCCGCACCGAACAGCAGATTGTACGCGACGGTGGCGACGCGGCGGTTGGCTGGTTGGGCCAGAAACGTCCCGCGGGTCCATTCGTTGAACGCACCCATCGCCGGGCCGCACCAGATTTGGTAGTCCAGCCGCCGCGACGGTTCGCCGCTGTTGGCCCACCGCGAGGACTGGCCGAGATACCAGCGAAAGATCAGCGCCATCTGGTGCTTGGCATCCCGGTTCCCCTTCTCGATCTGCGCCGGATCGCGGGTCGAAAAGTAATCGCACGTCTGCCGCCAGACTTCGTCGAGCGACACGCGGAACAAGTTCTTTTCGAGCCAGTCCCGGTCGGCGGCCGGAATGTCGTCGATCCCCTTGCAGGCCCGATAGGTTTCGTAGAGCTTCGCCGCCCGCATCGGAAACATTGTCCCGCGCTTGAGCACCTGCACCTTCACGCCCATCTCGAACATGTCCGCACACGGACACATGGTCGTGTCCGCCTGTTCGGCTTCTGCCAGCATCTGCCGGACGGCGTCGCACGTCCCCGATTCGACACACGCCTGCTGCACCGAGCCGACCAGGATGTAGGCCGCTCCCATCGCGAACGCCGCAGCGGCCGAGGCTGGTGTCGAGATTCCCCCCGCTGCGCCGACCCGCAGCGGTTGGTCGAAGCGGTGCTGCGCCATCGCGCGGTCTCGCAGAGCGAGGATCGTGGGCAATAGCGTCAGAGCCGGACGGTTGTCAGTGTGACCGCCCGAGTCAGCTTCGGCGGTGATGTCCTGCGCGACGGGAACGTGCTCGGCGAGCTTCGCCTGATCGGCCGTGATCGCCCCTTCGTCCACCAGGTGCGACAAGATCTTCGCCGGTGCCGGCGCGAAAAACTTCGACCCGACTTCGATGCGGCTGACCTTCGCAATCACCTTGTTCGGCGTCACGACATTCCCGCTGCC
>JANMLE010001411.1:0-5784 GCA_031372385.1 Planctomycetota bacterium
GCAAAGCAGCGGAACTGCGCGTCTCCATAGAGCAGCTTTTCGTAGATCTCATCCGACAGAACCAGGATGTCGTACTCCACGGCCACATCCGCCAGAGCCTTGAGCTTGTCGATCGGATAGGTGGCTCCGGTCGGATTCGAAGGGTTGTTGAGCATCATCATTCGGGTGCGCGGGGTGATCGCCTGGCGAAACTGTTCCGCGGACATGCAGAAGCCGCTCGCCTCGGTGGTGTCGACGATGACTGGAGTCGCACCGGTCAGTTCCACCAGCGCGCGGTAGCTGACCCAGTAAGGAGCGGGAATCACGACCTCGTCGCCGGGGCCGCACAACGACGCCAGCACGTTGTGAATCGAATGCTTGGCACCGTTGGAGATCAGCACCTGGGCCGGCGTGATCTCCAATTTGTAGTCGCGCAGGTAAGCCGCGCACACGGCCTTTTTCAATTCGGGGATGCCACCCGACGGCGTGTAATGCGTGTGCCCCGCCTCCATCGCGGCGACCGCGGCCAAGCGCACGTTTTGCGGAGTGATGAAGTCCGGCTCACCCAACGTGAAGTCGTAGACGGTGACCCCTTTGGACTTGAGTTCCTTTGCTTTCGCAGCGGCGGCGAGTGTGGCCGAGGGCTTCAGGGTACTCACCGCGGGTGAAAGGCGAACACCAGACATGCGAATCTCTTCATTCAGGTTGATTGTTCCATGACACACAGCGTGCATCCGGCGACATGGTCGCTGCCGCGAGACGGATTGTTCAACCTGCTCTGTGGAACGTCAAGCAATGTGCCGGTTCGGCTCGACTCGGTTTGGCAATCATGCGGCGGCGTTCCGAAAATGCCAATGTCGCGACGGCCAATGTTGCGACGGGCCGGCCCGAACGGGAAGCGGCGAAATCGGCCGATCGCGCCAATCATCCCGCCCGACACAAAGCATTTTTTCGTTGCGATCGCAATAACTTGACAAATTGTTGAAACCGTCAAGGCTTGACTTGCCGATCAATCCTGTGCCTCGGGCGTCACCCCTCTTGTCCTTCCATCCTACGCATTATGAGATCGGCCGCAGAGTGGGAAAGGAGGAGTTTCGAAAGAGTGTCGCGACCAGTTACGTCGCCGCGACACGTCGCACATCTCGATGGTTGTGGAATCACGATTTTCGACAATCCATTGTTGAGTATGATTTTCCGCTTGACGACTTTGTCGAACACCAATAGGATCAGCCGCGTGATCTCTGCGGTAAGTCAAGTTCAGGAGTTCACTCCCCGCGTCGGGGTGTAGCACTTTCGAGTCGTCTCTTTTTTCCGGGTGCCAAAGAGAGACGACAGTTTAGGACACCAGGTACCCACTTTTCCAAAGGAGCCACGGATATGGCTGCGAAGAAACCAGTTGCTGCGAAGAAGACCGAAGCCAAGAAGCCTGCGAAGTCTGCAAAGGCCAAGCCGGCTGCCAAGAAGTAGATTCACTGAGTTAACGACTCTGTGAAAACAGGCTGGATCTCACCATCCAGCCTGTTTTTTTCTTTGGCGTCGAATCTGGAGTCACTGATGCATTTCTCGAAATGCCCGATCGTCTTCACGCAGGGTATCACCCAACCGGTGTCTCAGATGTTGGACGACCTTCACGGGTTCCCAAGCTCCACCAGCGACTGGGTCTTCACGATCGCCAGTTGCTCCGGGAACGTGTGACAGGCATGCACGAGCAGGCTTCGACGGCAGAGTTCGGTTCGGACAAGGCTGATCGGGCCGGGACTGAATCGGTTCGCGCCGGGGAACTCGGCGAACAAACTCGCCTTTGCGCCATCCGCGATCAGTTCCTCGTGCTGCCGCAGGAACACCGACAGTGAAAGTTTCTCCAGCGAGCAGCAAACGTCGTATCGAAGTCCGAATTCGAATTCGACGGTTTCCGTCCGACAACCCCTGACCTTCTGTTCGAACAGGCAGCCGCGCAGCGGAAAAGCATCGTGTCGATCGGAGATCACTTCGGTCAGCGTCTTTGTTTCGGTCCGCAAGATGAATGCATGGCCGGAAGCGATCAGTCGCAAGTCCAATGTCATTCCCGGCACGGTCAACAAGGCCGACTTGTGATGACACAATAGGTCGGGATGCAATGCACGACCGTAGGTCCGAAGCACCAAGTCCGCCGTATCGGGACGAGCAACACTGCGGGTCATGACATGATTCACCAAGGGAATACTCGACGACCAAAAGACCGGCAGTCGCGTTACCTGAGCATCAGGATCCGTTCTGCTGCAGGTCAGCCGCTCCTTTTCTGTGACAGAAGTCTCCGAACGATTCACCTGTCAGACGGTTGGCCTTGTAGTAGTTCAGGGCCGGCGTCACGGCGGTGACAATGTCCGCCTCGGGGATCAGATCCTTGTAGACGTAGGCGAGTCTCGTCCCCTGGGTGTTGCCGCCCAGGTAGATGGTGTACTTGCCGAGTGTCTTGCCGACGAATCCGATGTCCGGGGTGTACGGACGGGCGCAGCCGTTCGGGCAGCCGGTCATGTGGACCGAGATGCGATCGCTGACGATCCCCAATCGCGCCATCTCGATTTCCAGGCGATCGATGACATCGGGCAGCACGCGTTCGGATTCGGTGACGGCCAGACCACATGTGGGGAATGCGGGGCAGGCGATGGCATACCTGCGGATCAGGGTCAATTCGTGATCCTGCTTGATGCCGTGATCGGCCAGCAATTGCGAGATGTCGGCGCGATCCTTGGGATCAATGTCGCACAGGATCACACCCTGCAGCGCCGTCAACCGGGTGGCCATGCCGTACTTGGAAAGAAGAGTCCGCAGGCCGGTCTTAATCCGGAGCGAGCCTTCATCCTTGATGCGACCGCATTCAATGTTGATCCCCAAGAACAGCTTGCCGTCCCCCTGTTCGTGCCAGCCGATGTGGTCGTCGACGTCGGTCACGTCGACATCGCGTGGCGGCAGCAGCGACTGGCCGTAGTATTCTTCCACCTTCGCCTCGAACCACTCCAAGCCACGGTTGTGAATCAGATACTTGAGGCGAGCCACTTTGCGGTCTTCGCGATTGCCAAAATCCCGCTGCACCTTGACCACTGCTTCCGACACACCCACGACCTGGTCGGGCCGCACAAACGCCAGGGGTTTGGCGAGTGCCACGAAGGTCTTTTCCGCGGCCGGAGTCTTGCCCATTCCGCCACCCACGAGGACGTTGTACCCCTGAATCTGTTGGCCTTCGACGACAGCCACAAAACCCAGATCGTGAGTGTAGACATCAATGCAATTGTCCTCGGGCAGGGTCAGGCCGATCTTGAATTTGCGGGGCAGATACAGTGCTCCGTAAATGGGCTCGTCGACCGGCGTGAACTCGGCCGCGTTGGTCCGCTCACCGTTTTCGTCGGTCAGCCAGATCTCGTGATAGGCGGTTGTCCGCGGCTTGAGGTGTTCGGCCAACTGGTCCGCGAGCGACTGCATCTGATCGTGAACGGGACTGTTCTTGATCGGAGCGGGGCACGCCATCACATTGCGTTTGACGTCACCGCAGGCGGCGAGCGTGGTCAGCAGAGTGTCGTTGATCCCCCGGATCGCCGCCTTCAGGTTGGACTTGATCACGCCGTGCAACTGGAATCCCTGGCGCGTGGTCACTCGCAGCGTGCCGTTCGCGTACTTCTCGCACAGGTCCAGGTGGTCGAGAAACTGTCGCGCCGTGACCTTTCCACCGGGAACCGCCGTGCGAACCATGAAGATGAACTGCCGGCCCTTGGCTGTTCCATCGACGTTCTTGTCTTTGCGATGGTCGCGATCATCCTGCTGATAGATGCCGTGATTCTTCAGCAGGTGTTCCGAATCCGCGCAGAATTCATGGTCAGTCTGCAACTCTTCGGCGAGAGTCCCCCGCAACTGGCGGCTGTTTTCCTTGACGATCTCGACCTTGCTCCGCTTCACTTCCTCGGACATTTCCCGCAGGCTCCGCTGACGAATGAATCCACTGAATCAAAGACGTTGAAATTGCTCGGTGCATGACGGGGCGAAGTATAACCGGATGGCTCGGGGACGAGTAGCGGTGATGTCGGGAGTCAGGACCTGTCCAAGTACAACCCGCGATGCCGTCCCGTCGGCGGAGCGACGGGACTACAGTAGTGACGGGGTGCAGTCATGACGTGTCCGACGAAAGTCGTGGAGCACGATTTCAACGTGCTCGAATCTCTTGGAAACAGGCACGTTGAAAATGCACCCCCGTCCTTTCTGAACGATTGTCGGGAACGTCCGTCATGAGTCACCAAGTCAGTTTCGGTCCAAACTTCATCTTCGCGCCGTTTCGTCGGGCTGCTAAGTTTCCGGCCTTTGCAGGATTGCCGAACCGCTCGCTTTGTTTTTTGAGGTGGCGGCGATGGTGGATTTTGGTGTCCCCGACCATGGAAGGTCCAACGATGCCCTGTTCCGTGTTTCGATCTGGTTTGCTGGTGGCACTGCTGGTGTTCGGCCTGCCTGGCTGCGGCTATTTTCAGGGTGCTGAATCCGATGCGGATGATGAATTCGCGGACTTCGACCGGGACGACGCGGCGGACGAGAAGGAGGACGGTGAACTCGCCCGCGACTCAAAACCGTCCGAGGGTGAGCTGGAACTCAAGCTCAACGTCGGCGATCGTTTCCCGCTGAAGAAGCGGATCGAGCAGGTGCTGACCCAGGGAGACGGCCTCGGAGGCGTGCTCGTCAATCGCTCGATTGTGGAGATGCTGCTCTCCTTGGTAGTCGAGGAAATCCGCGACGGCAACAAGTGCCTGTCGGTGCGCTACCACAAAGTTCACTACGCCCACAACATCGCCGGGCGGCAGGTGGAATACGACTCGGAGAAGTTCGGACCCGTCCCCACCGAAGCGCTGGTCTACGCCGGTCTGAAAGACAACGGGTTCTCATTCTGGATCGGCCCGGACAACCGCGTGGTGGAAATGGTGGGATTCCAAGACTTCCTGCAACGGTGTTTGCAGAACGTGCCGCCGGCCTACCGCGATGCGGTGATGCGGCAGTTGGAGGGAACGCACGGCGATGATGGCTTGGCCAATTTTGTGGATGACGGGATCGGACTGTTGCCATACAGCGATGATCCCAAGCATCCGGCCGTGGCGGTCAGAGTCGGATCGACATGGGAATGCAAACCGCGACGTTCGGAAGGCCCCATTCCGATGAGCGTCTCCATGCGGTGCGTCTTAAAGAATCTCACAGACACCTCCGCGGAAATCGGTCTGCTCGGCAATATCGTCGGCCCGTCGGCTCCGGTTGTAGTCAGGGACGGAACGCGGGAAATGCGGGTCTTTGTCAAGAGCGGCCGCTGCATGGGAACCTGCCAGGTGGACCGTCGCACCGGACTACCGACGCAATCGGAGGTCAACCGCTTCCTGGAAATGACCGTGCAGTTGCCGGACGGCAAAGAGATCCCGCAGCGCAAGGAAGTCCTGACATCGATCACGACGTTTCCGGAACAGGGTGCGGTGAGCATGGGCACGCAACGCGACGCCGAATCGGGTTCGTTGTCGAGGACGTCCAGTTTCGGACAGGATTCGGGATCGAATCGAATCACCCAAGCCGTTGGCAGCGGCAGTGGTCAAGAGGACGATCGCAGAAGCGATTCGCGCAGCCGCGGCAGCAGCGGCAATGGCAGCATTTTCGATCGAACGAATCGGCAGTGACCGTGAGCGTGATCTGCGTTGAACGGCTTCTGAATCCCCAATCGACTCAGCTTTTCCGATTCACACCCAAGAACCGCATCCAGCGTCGATCGCCCGACGAACTGTTGTTGACGGCAATGTCCTCCAACTCGTC
>JANMLE010001432.1:0-2800 GCA_031372385.1 Planctomycetota bacterium
CCGATGCCGGTCGCGATCGCCTCGTCGTTGAACTGCATCGAGTTTCCGCGCGCGACGTACAGGGCGCTCATTTCATTGGCGAAGTTGCCGATCGCGATCGCCAGTTCGTTGCTGTTGCGAATTCGGGCCGAGTCGATTCCCATCGCGCCGCGGGCCTGCCCCTGCTGGTCGAACGCCATCCCCCGTTCGACCGCCTTTTCGACGAACGTGCCGTTCTTCTGATTGTGAAATAGAAAGTTCTGCACGGTGTCGTTGGCGACCGCGATGTCGATCCAGCCATCGCCGTCGAAGTCACCGAACGTGACCCCCAGCGACTTGCCGGCGAAGACGTCGTTCCGCACGGGGTTGCGAATCCGCAGTCCGGCCTCGTCACTGACTTCGGTGAATTTGCCCTGTCCATCGTTGCGGTAGAGGTAGGGATGCGTGCCGGGAAAGTCCTGCGGCCGACCATAGGCCCGCTCTCCGCCGGTCAGTGTGAACGGCTGGGCCAGATCAAACTTCTTCGACCACTTCACGTAGTTGGCGACGAACAGGTCGAGATCACCGTCGTTGTCGTAGTCGAGGAACCCGCAACTCGTACTCCAATTCCAGACGATCGACTCCGAGTTCGTGAGAGAGCTGTCGTCAGGTTCCTGTTGACTGCCAACGCCCGCGTCCTGGGTGACGTCGACGAACTTCGCCGCATCGTTTCGAAAGAGGCGGTTGCCTCCAACGGCCGTGAAGAACAGGTCGTCATCGCCGTCGTTGTCGTAATCGCCGACCGCCACGCCCTGACCGTAGAAGGCGACATTTAGACCGACGTCTTTCGTCACGTCCGAGAACTTGCAGTCGCCATCGTTGCGATAGAGGGCCATCGTTTTCATCGCTCCGTTCGCATCGACCAGCTTCTCGTCCCAGCCCCAGCGGGACGAGTTCACGAACAGGATGTCCTGGTCGCCGTCGCCGTCGTAGTCGAGAAACGCCACGCCGCCCCCCATCGATTCCGGCAGCAGCTTCTGTCCGGCGGCACCGTTCTCGTGGACGAAGTGAATACCGGCCGATTCGGTGATGTCGGTGAACGGCATGGACGGGATTTCGACCTTCGGCCGCTCCCGCACCTCCGGCTTGACCAAGTTCGTCGACTGGACGATCGGCGGTGGCTTGATGCTCATCCGCCAATAGGCCACGGCACCAACACCGCCGATCACGACGATCACCAGCGCCGACCAGACAAATGCCCGGCCCACGATCGCGTCATCGCGTTCCTCTTCGAACTGGGGCTGAGTCATGAACAGTGTGTCCTGCGGAGAAGTTGGTGTGACACTTTGGGAGTGCTTTGAAATCTTTGGGAGTGCTCCGGCTTGACGGAGCTTTGGAATTTTGGATTGCGGCGAAGCCGCTTTGGCAATTCACTCGATGGGGAGATTCCGCAGATCCCAAAAGAAAGCGGCTTCGCCGCAGTCCAAAGCTCCGTCAAGCCGGAGCACTCCCAAATTTAGTCGTCGCCCGGCTTGGCGGCGTCATCTGGGAGTCCCGGTGCTCCGGGCCGGTTCAACGGATAGATCACGAGCGGTTCGGAAGCCCGCGCGGCCGACGGATATTTTCGCCGGGCCTGTTCATAAGCGACGTCGCGCGCGTTGTCGTCCGGCTTGTAGCGCGCATGCAGCTTCGCGTGTTCGGCGGCCTTCGCCTCGTCGCCCAGATCCTGAGACACGAGATGCAGGCCGTAATGGGCCGAGACGTTTTCCGAATCAAGCTTCAGCACTTTCTGATACTCGGCGGCGGCCTGCTTCAACAGCGCATCGCGTTCGTCTTTGCGCGCCGGATCGCGGATTTGTTTGGCGCGTTCGAACAGTGTCTGGCCGAGCAGGTCGATGACTTCGTAATCCAAGCTAAAGTCAAAGCCGCGCGCCGTCCGTTCGGCCGTCTTGTCTTCGAGCACTTTGCGGAAGTTCTTTTCTGCCTCTTCGAGTCGACCTTGCTCGCGGTTGATGACGCCGCTCAACCAAGCCATCGTCCATTCGGGCGCGGGGGGATTCTTGAACTCGCTGGCCCGCGCGATGGCTGCGGTCGCCTCGTCGAGACGTCCCTCGCGATGCAGCACTCGGGCGAGATTGAGAGCGCCGTCGTATCGGCTCGGTTCCTTCAATCCCTCCAGCACGGTGAAGGCGTCGGCCGCCTGACGCAGCTCCGCCTTCCCCTTCAGGAACAGGCCGATCCCGTAGTCGTTCCACCGCTGCCAGACGGGGATGTCCAGCTTGGCGTTATCGACGGGAGTTGAATTCCCCGCGACGGGGAACGTCACCTTGTCCGAGCAGAGCGTGGTGATCGGCAGCTCGTTGATGTACGGCTCACCCGGTTTGTGTCCGCGGATCGGCGTATCCCCCTGCCGCGCCTTCGTGGTGAAGAAGTCGGTGTAGATCTTGTCGAACTTGCGGTACTGCAGCTTCACTTCGACCGTGACCGGTTCCGTCACGTCGTCCGGCAGTGCCAGCGTGTAATGCACGGTCCCCGCCGCGCCGGGCGGGATTTGATTGTTGTACAGCGGAACGAAAATATCCTGCGGGTTGCGGCGGTCGATCCGGTTGCCGTCTTTGTCGAGCATGAACACATTGATGAAGTGCGACCACGGGTCGACCGAGCGTTGCCCGTCGATGCCGCCGCTGCGACCGATCACCCGGCCGCCGCTGGTGACGGTCACATCGAGCCAGACTTCGTTGGAATCGACCGTTCCCTGAGTGAACGGGTGCCCCATCTTCAGCGTCCGCACGACGGTTTCCAGCAGATAGGTTTGTCCCGGCTTGAGCGTCGGCACTTCGGG
>JANMLE010001435.1:0-1277 GCA_031372385.1 Planctomycetota bacterium
GGAGCCGCGTTTGCCCTCATGCGGCCGACGGCTTTTCGACCCGAACTGTCGCCACTCACGCGTCATCTGCTCCAGGGTGAGCGGCCGGTTCTGGCGGTACTGATTCAGACCACCTTCTGCTTTCTCGCGGCTCAACTGGCGGTTCTGATTGGATGGTATCGCGCCCAGTGCAAGCTGGATTTTCGCGGCCACTATCGGGTCTGGCCGTGGGCGGCCGTGATGCTCGCGATCACGGCGGTCTGTTCCGCCACCGATGCCCATGGATTATTGGGGTTGATCGGCGAGCGAAGCGGGCTGTTGCCGTGGCGACCGCGCGTCGTGTCTTGGCTGCGGCCGGCAAGTGTGATGGCACTACCTCTGATGGTGCTGCTTGATCGTGACGTGCGTCGCGGTCGATCAAGTCTGTACACGTTGCGTGTTGCCTGGATGCTGGCTGTGGTCTCAGCCTGGCTCGAATTGTTTGCCGGCGAACTGCCGTTTCTCGAATGGACTGGCCGTGCGCGGGTGATTCTCCCCATGTTTGTCACGGCCACCCTGTTCGTCGGCCTGTGGTTGCACGCGCGTGTGGTCGCCTACGTCTGCCCCGATCCTCCCGATGTTGGGGAAGCCACAGCCTATTCGCAGTTGATCGCGGGATGGCGCTGGATTGCCGCCAGGTTCGTTTGGCGACGACGGGTTGCCGCACTGGTTGCTGATAGCGAGGCTGAGACAAAGCCCAAGCGTGGACGCCGGAAGGCAACGGTGGAAGACGAGGAAGATTCCGCTCCCAAGCGCAAACGCCGGTCACCGGCCAAACGTGCTTCCAAGCCACGGACGCGCGTCAAGCCGGCCGAAGTCGATGAGGAATTGGACGACGATGAAGTCGAAGAGGAACAGGAGTTGTCCGACGGCGACGAGTCGGCTGACGCACCTGAAAACGACGAGACGGAATCCGAGGAGGCCGGAGACGAGTCCAACGAATGGGAAGACGAGGAGCAGGAAGCACCCCCGTCCCGTTCCAGCCGCGACGCCAAACCCTCGCCGCAGGTTTCATCCTCGAAAAAGCCGGCGTCCGGTGGGAATGAGCCCGAGCAGACTTCATCCGAATCGGAGGACGACGATGATGCCGAAGACGCCATCTTGCGTCGTGATACCGGCATGACCTCGGAGCAAATGAAGGGACTCAGCAAGCGCCAGAAGCGGGATCTGCGCCGTCAGGCCCGGGATCAACAACGCAATCAGCGCCGTTAAGAAGCTGTGCATCTTTTACTTCCGAGAGTTCGCCAGGACTTCATCAG
>JANMLE010001446.1:0-1680 GCA_031372385.1 Planctomycetota bacterium
GTGGGGTGTAACGGGGTGACTATCGCGGGTTGTCGGCCCGCAACTCTATTGGGCGCCGGCCCCCCAACTCCCTGCGGGTGGCGCTCGGGTAAACACGACTCAATCAGGGCCGCGTATCAATTGTGCCGACTGAAAAGTGCCGCCATGATCGGCGCCACAGCGGCGCGTTGTGAACCGCCGCTCGTCCAAACGTCCGCCTGTTCCCGCGAAGGTTCCCGCCATGAAATCGATTCGTGTTGCCACCTGCCAGTTTTCCGTTGAGGGCCGTGTCGATCACAACCTCCGCCGAGTCTTGAAGCAGATTGCCGCCGCGGCCGATCAACAGGCGGATGTCGTCCACTTCTCCGAGTGTGCGTTGTCCGGTTACGCCGGTGTGGACCTGCCCGGCATTGCCGACCTGAACTGGGATCAACTGACTGCGGCCACTCACGACGTGATGGCGGCGGCGAAGCAGCACAAGGTCTGGGTGCTGCTCGGTTCCACGCACCGGCTGGATGAGCACCACAAGCCGCACAACTGCGTGTACGTCATCAATCCCAAGGGGCAGATTGCCGACCGCTACGACAAACGCTTCTGCACGGGAGCAGCCGGGAAGAAGTTGACGCTCGATCTGTGTCACTACTCGCCCGGCGACCGCTTCGTCACGTTCCATGTGAAGGGGATCACGTGCGGAGTGGCGATCTGTTACGACTATCGTTTCCCCGAGTTGTTTCGCGGCTACAAACAGTTGGGTGTCGAGGTGCTGTTTCAGTCATTCCACAACGCCCGCAAGACGGTCGCGGTGGACCCCAAGTACAACATCTGGAAGACGATCGTCCCGGCGACGATGCAGTGCCGGGCCGCGGAGAACCACTTCTGGGTCAGCGCGAACAACAGCACCGCGCGGCCTTCCTGCTGGGGCAGTTTCGCCGTCAAACCCGACGGCGAAATCGTCGGCCGCCTGCCGCGCCATCAGGCCGGAGTCTTGATGACCGAAATGAATCTCGACCCCGCCTGCTTCGACGCCCCGGCCCCCTGGCGACCCTCGGCCATGAACGGCCAGTTGCACAGCGGGACGCTTGTCGATCATCCCCGTTCACGTGATACGACGTCGGTGTGATCCTTCGGTTTGTGCGTCGTGTTCGGCACGGGTGAAGTCGTTCATTGGTGGCAGCCCTGTCGCTCCGCGACAGGAAGCGGGACAGGCGGATGAGATTCGTCGTTCGTTTGAGGCGATTCGACAGATCGACGTTCCCCATTGATCGCGCTTCCTGTCGCGAAGCGACCTTCTTTCGAAAGGGTTGCGCCCAAAATTCCAAAGCGGTGTCGGGTTATCCTCTGGGTCGCACCGCACTCCCAAAGTTTACGACTTTTCTTTGATCGTGCTGAATTTCACTTTGTCGACCGTCCCGTCCCGTTTGTAGAGTGTTGTCCGTGGATGTCATGCCCTTTGGGAGTGCTCCGGCTTGACGGAGCTTTGGAATTTTTGGCGCAGCCCTTTTGAATGGCAGACCGGGCTGAACGACGGCGATCCGAAAGGGCTTCGCCCAAAATTCCAAAGCTGTGTCGAGCCACAGCACTCCCAAAGGGGGAAACCACTCTCTTCACTTGTTGGAGACTTGTCATGTTTCTGCGGGCCATTGATCGAGTGATGAAGTCTCTCTACCGGTCGGTGTTTCCCGATCCGCGGTTGCGGCCGCG
>JANMLE010001451.1:0-1718 GCA_031372385.1 Planctomycetota bacterium
GACGAGTGGATGAAGGTGTTGTCGACCCGTGCTCCGGGTGCCGTCTTGAACTGCATCAGTTTCAGCTTGGTTGCCTTCTCACCCTTGCCGAGCACCAGCACATGCACATCCAGTTGCAGCTTGTTGGACAGGCCCGTGTCCGCGGCGAACTGTGGCGGAACCTGGAAGCCGTCGATTTCCTCGAAGCCGATCACGTCCTTGTAGAACTTGAGCGACTTGCCGAGGTCACTGACGACCATGCCGAGATCGATGACGTCCGAGGCGAAATTGGTTTCCGGAGCCGCTGGCTGATTGGCCGAAACTCCCAGGGCGAAAGCCAGGGCAGCGATCAGTCCGACGGTGAGCAGACGAGTGACGTGTTTCATGGATTCACTTTCCGAAGTTGAGAATGGACGCGGCCGCAACCGGCATGGGGTCGCACGGCCACATGATATACCTCACGCGGTCTTCGACGAGCGCGTGAGGTATGACAGCGGGGCGTACGTTACCCCGCGGGCTCACGGCCCCGCAACTGATTGCAACCGGGTGTCGGCGATGAAGTGCCCGACGAAAACTCGCGACCCCGACTTCCTGGTAACTCGGTGAGCCGCAGGGCGCTAGCCCCGGTTTGGACGTGCCTCTCAAGCGAGAACCGGACGCTAGCGCGTTCCGGCTGATCGCGCCAGGAAATCTTGCCACGCTGACTGGAATGCGCGGGAATCAGTCACTCGCGATGAGTTGGAGCCTCTGCTAGACTCGCGACGCGCACGGCATTTTTCTCATGAAGACGCATCACGAGCTGCAGCAGCGGAAGGCATACGGATGGCAAAGCGGAAGGTTGGAGTCTGGCTCATCGGGGCCTGGGGCGGTGTCGCAACGACGGTCGTGGTGGGTCTGTCCGCGTTGCGCAAGGGGTTGACGGACACGACGGGGCTGGTGAGCACGCTGGCCCCCTTTTCTGGTCTGGACTTGGTCGGCTGGGACGAGCTCGTCATCGGCGGCCACGAAATCCGCGACACCACGTACTCGGCCGAAGCCAAAGTGCTGCTCGAAAAGTCGCACGTCTTCAGCGCCGCGGCCTTGACCGCGATCGCGCCGCAACTGGCCAAGTTCGACAAGAACATCCGGCCGGGAACGTTGATCAACGTCGGCGCGACGATCGACGCCCTGGCCGGTCCCGCCGCCGCGAAGACCCGCAAGGAATCAGCCGCGCAGGCGGTCAACCGGCTGGCCAAAGACATCAGCGAGTTCAAGACCCGCGAAAAGCTGGAGCGCGTGATCGTCGTCAACGTCTCGTCGACGGAACCGCCGCCCCCCGATGAAATCCGCTCGTGGACTTGGGCCGAAGTGCAGCGTTCCCTTCAAGGCAAAGGAGTGTCGCCGCTCCCGGCGAGCACGCTATATGCGATCGCCGCGATGCAGAGCGGCTGCCCGTTCGTCAACTTCACCCCGTCGATTGGTTCTGACCTGCCGGGCCTTTATGAGTACGCGTTGCAGCAGCAGGTCGTGCATGTCGGCCGCGATGGCAAGACCGGGGAAACATTGATGAAGGCGGTCCTCGCCCCCATGTTCGCCGCACGGAATCTGAAGGTGATGAGCTGGGTCGGACACAACATCTTCGGCAACCTCGACGGCAAGGTGCTCGAAGATCCCGTCAACAAGGCCAACAAGGTGAAGTCCAAGGATCACCTGTTGACCGAGATCCTTGGCTACAAGCCGCAGTCGCTGGTCTCGATCGA
>JANMLE010001479.1:0-1187 GCA_031372385.1 Planctomycetota bacterium
AGTGGCGGGATCGCCCTGCCGATTGCCAGCCCCGCGGCATCGCTGCCGATGGCGGGCTGCTGCGGCATGCCGAGCAGTTGCGGCCACAATCACTGAGCGGGTTGCTGCTCGCCGCGATCTTGAGCCCGTCGAGTCTTTTGCGTCTGGAGTATTCGAGTGACCGAGCCTGCTGCTCCACTCACCCTGTTGATCCGTTCGTGGATCGCATCCCGCGTCGACACGGCGGCGCTGAACTGGATCGACGACCGGGCGAAGGCGGTCGCGGCCGGTGACAAGAAATCGCTGTTCATCGCATTCGGCCTTGTCCCTCGAAAGGTCGGCAAGGCGGATCTGGCGCTGACGGAAACGGAACGAAGCGCCGCCGAATCCGCCCGGCCCGGTTGGAATCCCAGTGGCTGGAGCTTGGATCAACTGGTCCGCTCATTTTTTGTGTTGACCCATCCGGCAGTCGATGTCGCCATCCAAGTGAAGACGCTCGACCTGATGTTCTCAACGGGCGAGGTGGGTGAGTTGGTGGCGTTGTACCAGGCGCTCCCACTGCTGCCACATCCAACCTCGCACGTGTTGCGCGCAGCCGAGGGGATTCGGACCAACATCAAAGCGGTGTTCTGCGCGGTGGCCCACAACAACCCGTTCCCGTCGGAGCAGTTCAACGACGATCAGTGGAACCAGTTGGTTTTGAAATGCCTGTTCATCGGCGTGTCGCTGCGACCGGTGATCGGCATCGACGAGCGGGCCAACGCGAAGCTGATGTCGATGCTGGTCGACTTCGCCCACGAACGCCGCGCCGCGCACCGGCCGGTCCCCGCCGAGTTGTGGCGCTGCGTCGGTCCCTTCGCCGATGATCGGGCACTGGACGACTTGCGACTGGTGCTCACCAACGGCTCGCCGCTCGAACAGCAGGCGGCCGCACTGGCTCTCAAGTCCTGTCCGGCACCGCTAGCCGCTGAGATTCTGCGTGAGAGGCCGACCCCGGACTCATCCCCGTTATCCAAGTGATGAACTTGTGGCCCGCTTCGGGAGATCGTCGATTGAGCAAGCTGATCGAGAGTCAGGCCGAGTTTCAAGTATTGGCCGAGCAGCGGCTCGTGAAAGCGAAGGCGTTGCTCGACCTTGAGAAGTGGGACTGAGCGTATTACTTGGCTGGCTATGCCGTGGAACTCGCCCTCAAGGCGTGTATCATCAAG
>JANMLE010001543.1:0-1098 GCA_031372385.1 Planctomycetota bacterium
CGTTCGCATTCCAGACGCCTCCCGCGACGTCCGTCACCCCCACGACTTTGGCGCCTCCCTCGTGCAAAAACCGGGCGGCGAAACTCCCGACGTTGCCAAATCCCTGCAACGCCACCGTGCTGCCGGAAAGCGTTTTTCCAAGTTGCTTGAGGACCGCTTCGGTCACGATCACCACGCCGCGGCCGGTGGCCTCTTCACGTCCTTCCGAACCGTGCAGCTCTAGCGGTTTGCCCGTGATGCAGGCCGGGCTGAAGCCGTGGTACTTTTCGTATTGATTGACAGCCCAGGCCATGACCTGCGAGTTGGTTCCCATGTCGGGCGCGGGGATGTCCGTGTCGGGGCCGACCATGTCGTGGATCTGATCGACAAACTTGCGCGTCATCCGTTCCAGTTCCGCCTTGCTCAAGCTGCGCGGATCGACGGCGATGCCACCCTTCGCCCCACCGTACGGCAAGTCGACAACGGCCGTCTTCCAGGTCATCAACTGCGCGAGCGTTCGAACTTCGGCGTCGTCCACTTGCGGGTGAAACCGCAGGCCCCCCTTCATCGGCCCCCGCGCGCTGTCGTGCTGGACGCGATAACCGACAAACGTTTCGATCTCACCGTTGTCCAGCCGGATCGCGACCTGCACTTTGACGTCGCGTTCCGGTGTCAGCAACAACGTCCGCAGCCGCGCCGACAACCCGAGGTGATCGGCCGCGTGATGGAAGAACAATTCCGACTTCGAAGCATCGTGGCTCATGGCGTTTCTCCAGAGAGGTGCGGTTGCCGACGGACCGTGCCAAGTGACATCGTACTGCTGGATCGCGATTTCTTGTTGGGCCGCGCGTGTTTCATGGGATGCATGGGAACACTGGGACGAATGCGACTGGCCGGCCACGAGAGACTCATCGGACTCAAGCGTCCCTTCCGTCCCTTCAACCGGTCACAGATCGCCGAACTTCCCGGTTGCGATCCCGCGCCGTTCAACGAGTCCCGCTGGCCCACTGGATCTCATTCCGCGGTGCGGTGTCCTGACCGAGTGGTTGTTCGTTCTGTTGAAAGTATCGGCTGTTCCACGGGCCCGGAATCCGCTCGGTCAGAAAACCGGCGAGATAT
>JANMLE010001452.1:0-1228 GCA_031372385.1 Planctomycetota bacterium
GCCGTTCAAGTCGAGCAACCAGATGCCATAAACGGGCTCACTGCGGGAACAGGCCAGCTTGAGACCGTCGCCCGACCAGTTGGGCATCATCCCCAGCGCGATCTGCTGCGGTTCGCCGCCGTCGATCGGCATCACGTACAACGCCGAGCCCCCCTGTTGCATCTGCGGCCAGGCGTCGAAGGCGATCAACTTTCCATTGGGCGACACGCACGGCGAACCACACGCCGGTCGGCCCTCGAACTTGTAGAACGATTTCCAACCGGTGCCGTCGGCGTTCATGACGAAGAACTCGTCGGGCAACTTCAGCTTGAATGTGAACTCCGTCGGATCGAGGCTGCCATCGGAGTTCAAATCCAACCGGCGGAAGTAGACCATCCGGAGCAGCGGGAACTGCATCGAATCGAATTTGAACTCGGCGAACGAGAGCGTCCCGTCACCATCGGAATCGGAGGGAACGTTATGCCAGGGCAGCACCATGTTGGCTTGCATCGTCAGCCGGAACTCGGGCAACGACAGTTTGCCGTCGCGATCCAGATCGAAACCGGGGAACACCCTGGTCGTGAGCCCGCGCTTCCATTCGGGAGTTCCAGCCTTGAGTTCATTGGGATCGACATAGGCGTCGAAGTTCGTGTCCATCTGTCGGAATTCCATGACGGGATCGTTCAAGCCGCGCCAGGGGACCGAACACCACTCGTCAAACGACAGGACGAAGTCGCCATCGACATTGGCCGTGTCGAATTCCTTCTCGACGTTTTTGGGATCGCCATACGACCGCTCGACGAACTCGGACCGTTCCAGCTTGTCGTTCTTGTTGAGGTCAACGTGGAGGTACAGCGTGTAATTGACGATGCGCCCGCTGGGCAGACGCAGCAACTTGCCGTCGCCACGTCGCACCCCGAACTGAATCTCCAGAAACCGGCGCGCCTCGTCGCGCGTGACCATCAGGTTTCCGTCGGGATCAGCTTCGCGATCGGCTGTCCGGGTGGTGAACTTTTCGAACCGCCGCCAGAACGCGGTCCTGAAGGCCACCGCAGCGACTTCGACCTCGGGGTTCTCATTCCAGTTGTCGAGCGACCTGTCCAACGCCGACATGACTTGATCGACCAGGAACTGCATCGGATCGGGCAACGGACCTCGCGCCGCGGCATTGACCGCGGGGGGGACCGACCAGAACTCGTCGAGGTTGAGCAGGCTGTCGCCATCCTGATCGAACAGGATGAAATCCCGC
>JANMLE010001630.1:0-2800 GCA_031372385.1 Planctomycetota bacterium
CGGCGTGGATGGAGTCGCTCGTCAAAGAGATCAACCTCGGCGTCAAAGGGACCGAGATGTTCTGGAACGACCCCGACGGTGCCGAAGCCATCCTCCAAGTCCGGGCCGCCGCCCTCAGCGAAGACAACCGCCTGGTCCGGCACCTCCAATCCCGCCCCGGCCACGCCTCCACCCGACGACCCAAACCCGCCAATCAACCACGAAAGAAAATCAAAAGCTGACATGCACCCGACTTCATCGATTCGATGCGGCTGACCGATCGCGGGATTCGATTCTCGCTCCCCACCGGCGATCTCCGATTCGCTTCGACCGTGGCCCTGCTCCGACGAATTCATTCGCGATTTGTTCGCGTCAGTCGCGGGCCAAGTCCCCATTCGCGGTCGCGGTCGCATGCTGGCTGACACCGTTTTCAAACAGGTGCTGGTAGCCCGCGGCGTCCATGGCGGCCCGTTCGTTCCGCGACAGCCAGCACAGGAATCCGATCAGCCCGCCGACCACCGAGCCCATCGCGCCGAGCATAAACAGAATGCTGTACATGTAAGCCCGGGGCCGGAGATCGTCGGTTTCGAGCGCGTACTTGCACATCGGACAGGCCCAGACTTGGGACGTACTCAGGCAGATCCAGGCCAACGCGATGACAGTCAGGCGAACGCAACGACTCACGATGAGATCCCTCACACGGCTGGAGCAGCCGGCCAGTGGTACAGCAGGACGTAGATGATAACGCCAGTCACGGAAACATAAACCCAGATTGGGAACGTGATCCGGGCCAGCTGCCGGTGCCCGTCCCAGTTCTTGCGCCAGGCCCGTCGCAACGTCAGTAGGGCCAGCACCGCCACCGGCACCGCCAGCAACACATGGCTGATCAGGATCGCAAAGTAGATCGGCCAAATGATGCCGCTGCCGCCAAACTTCTTTCCGCTTGAACCCGTGTAATGATGCAGCGCGGCGTGATAGACGAGATAACAAACGAGGAACACGACCGACGTGCCAAACGCCGAGATCATAGTCCAGGCATGCGCCTCGCGCCGCCCGCGCTTGATCAGGACGTACCCCGTCAGCAGCAACACCGTGGCCAGGGCATTCAAGGACGCGTTGACAGCCGGCAGTCCGGCGACCCAATCAGGCATGTTTCAATCCAGTCGGAAGTACGTCGTCGCCGAAGTCGCAAGACTTCGGATGGCTCGCTCGTTTAACCCGGAGCCAACGGCGACGGCTGCCAAGACTCTGCGCGTTGGCAACCATCACCGTCGCCGTTGGCTCCGGGTTAAACGAATCATTCGGACGGCTTCTCCGGCACGGCTGGTTCGGCGGTCGTTCGCTTGGCCAGCTTTTGAATCTCACGCCGCAATGCCGCCATGTCCGGGCCTTTCATGGCGTCGAACTTGCCCCGCACCACGCCGGTCTCATCGACCAGCATGATGTTGTTGGAGTGGATGAACTCGAATCCCTGTTGCCGCTTCTCCCCCTGCAACTCCTGAACGGGCATCTTGAAGCTGCCGTGGATCAACCGATAGATGTCGCGTTGATTGCCGCCCAAGAACGACCACTTGCTGAAATTGGCACCGCGGCCCTTGCCATATTCCTTCAGCACTTCCGGAGTGTCGCGCACGGGATCGACCGTCAGCGTCACCAGCCGGAAATCGTAGTCCTTGAGCTGGTCCTGCAAGCCGCGCATCGAGTTGGTGACGGCGGGACACGTCGCCGCGCAGTGGGTGAAGACAAAGCAGACGATCCACGGCTGGCCCAACAGATCGGCCTTGGTGATCGTCTTGCCCTCGGTGTCGACAAACGCGAAGTCGGCGACGCCCTCCTTGTCGTAGGGCGAATTGGACTTCTCGCCGGGAAGGACCACCTTCGCGTTGCCGTCCCTGTCGGTCGTGATCGTGATCTGCCTTGGCTGCGGATCGGATTGACCGGCCGTTCCCGTCGCCGGCCTGTCCGTCGAGGACGCGGGCGTCTCGGCGGAGACCGCCGGCGCGGCGGATCGTTCGCGGGCCTTTTGCTGCCAGACAACCACGCCAAACACCACCGCCGCCAGCCACAACAGACTCCCGGCCCAGAAGGCCGGCGTCTGAAAGAAGGACCGACCGACTTCCGCTTCGTCTTCAAGTTGCTGATTCACAAGCCACCTCCCGTCCCGCGTGACGATTACCTCGCGTTGTGCGCCGATCGACGACCCGTCATCCAGATCGCGGCACCAACGTAACACGCCGCCGCGAGAACCGTCACGCTCAAACACAACCACCACGCCGGCAGCGCTTCCACCGCGGCGGGATTCGTCGACATGATCCTGCGCAGCCCGGCCACGCCGTAGGTCAGCGGGTTCAGACGGATGACCCACGACAGCCAGCCCGATTCACCCGGTGGAAAGAACGATCCGGAGAGCAGCCACATCGGCAGCAGGAAGACGCTCATGATGGCGTGGAATCCGTGCGTCGAATCCATCGGCCAGGCAATCAGGTATCCAAGCGCCGTCAGCGAGAACCCGACCAGCGCGAGGAACCCGATGACCGCCGGGGCATTGACCCAGGTCAGCCCCGAGTGCAGTTCGGGAGCCAGTCCCACCAGCGACAGCGCGGGGCCGACCGTCAGGAACACCAGCGCCTGCAGCACCGCCAGGATCGTCCCGCCGAACACCTTTCCCAGCACCAGGCTCGCACGTGGAATGGGTGCCACCAACACCCCCTGCAGGAACCCTTCGCGGCGATCCTCGATGATCGAAATGGTCGAGTAGATCGCCGTGAACATCAGGATCATCGCGGCCACACCGGGGAAGAAGTACTCCTGGTACGACATG
>JANMLE010001647.1:0-1092 GCA_031372385.1 Planctomycetota bacterium
GAATGAATCGTTCTGGTAGTTCAGCGGGCGCAGTTCCAACGAAGCCGGGTTCCTGCTGCAGGTCTTCGCCCGGATGTACGGGACCAACAACGTCAACAATTTCAGCTTCTACTGCCACCAGGCGAGCGGCGTCGGACTGAGCAGCGTGCTCGGCACCGGGACGGCCACGCTGGTGCTCGAAGACGTCGAGCACGCCGATCTGGTGTTCATCATCGGCGGCAACCCGGCCAGCAATCATCCGCGGCTGATGACGACACTCAAGCACATCCGCCGGAGCGGCGGGCATGTCGTCGTGATCAATCCGATCGTCGAGACCGGGCTGGTGAATTTCAGCGTCCCCAGCGATCCGATCAGCCTGTTCTTCGGGACAAAGATCGCGTCGCTGTACGTGCAGCCGCACATCGGCGGAGACCTCGCCCTGCTGACCGGAGTGGCCAAACGCATCGTCGAAATGAACGCCCACGACGAGACGTTCCTGACCAGCTACTGTGACAACTGGCCGGCGCTGAAGGCCAATCTGGCCGCGGCCGACTGGCACGACATCTACCGCAAATCGGGAGTCGGCCCCGACGCGATCAACGCCATCGCGACCCGCTACGCCGTGGCCGAAAACGTCGTCTTCACTTGGACGATGGGGATCACGCATCACACCAACGGCGTCGAGAGCGTCGAAGCGATCGCCAACCTGGCGTTGCTGCGTGGCATGGTCGGCCGCCCCAACGCCGGACTGCTACCGATCCGTGGGCACTCGAATGTGCAGGGGATCGGTTCGGTCGGCGTCACCCCGAAATTGAAGGAGGCGATCTTCGAAAAGTTGCAGTCTGAGTTTGGCATGACACTCCCCACAACGGCGGGGCTGGACACTCTGGCCTGCATCGAAGCGGCCGAGCGCCGGGAATTGAAGGTCGGCGTCTGTCTGGGCGGTAATCTCTACGGCTCCAACCCCGATGCCGCCTATGCGAAGCACGCGCTGAGCCAACTCGAACTGCTGGTCTATCTCAACACGTCGCTGAACACCGGGCACGCGCACGGACTGGCGGACGAGACGATCATTCTGCCGGTCTGCGCGCGGGACGAGGAACCGCAGGCGAC
>JANMLE010001664.1:0-2034 GCA_031372385.1 Planctomycetota bacterium
CTGGGGCCCACGCGGCTGCTCGAAAAGTCCGGCGGGAAAAGCGGACACTTTCAGGCCGAAACACTTTCGTCCGAGCGAGAGCCGTGAAAGTCCGGCCGGAGTCACGCGCCCGGCGAGCCTACTGTCGTCCCGCCGCTCCGCCGGCGGGACGGGCGGCACGCGTCCCGACATTCTGCGTGCGCCGTCTCTGCGGCGGTCCCGTCGGCGGAGCGACGGGACTACGGTACGTCACGATCCGCCTTGACGATCCGCCGGATTTCTGAGAACCCTTGCGCTGCGGGATTCGCACCGGAGTGTCGGTGGCGAATGTGAAGTGGTGGCGGCGGCTGTGAAAGGAGTGGTGGCGGACATGCATGTGTTCTTTTCCGTGGGGGAACCCAGCGGTGACCAGCATGCGGCGCACCTGATCGGCGAGCTCAGGAACCGCCTGCCCAATCTGCGCGTGTCGGGATTTGGCGGTCCGTTGATGGAGCGGATCGGCTGCCAGATCCTGTTTCCGCTGACGACCCTAGCCGTGATGGGCCTCTTTCATGTGCTGCCGCTGATCCTCAAGTTTTACCGGCTGGTCAAAGAGGCCGAAGAGTATTTCCGGCGGCACAAGCCGGACTTGGTCGTGCTGGTCGACTTCCCCGGCTTCAACTGGTGGATTGCGTGGAAGGCCAAACGGGCCGGGATTCCGGTGGTCTATTACCTGCCGCCGCAGTTGTGGGCGTGGGCTCCGTGGCGGATCAAGCGGGTGCGGCGCAATGTCGACCTGGTGTTGTCCGGGTTGACGTTCGAGACCGACTGGTACGCCGAACGGGGGATTCCGGTCCTGTATGTCGGACATCCGTTTTTCGACGAGGTGGCCGAACATCAACTCGACGAATCGTTCTGCCGCGAATGGACCTCGGAGACGTCGCGGACCGTGGCGCTCCTGCCCGGTTCACGCGGTCAGGAAGTGACGCGCTGTTGGCCGCTGCTGTTGGATGTCGCCCGCAGACTGCACGCCAAGCATCCGGAGGTCAACTTCCTGGTCGCCAACTACAAGGAAAGCCAGCGTCAGTTCTGCATTCAGCAGTACGAAGCGTTGCAGGAGTCGCTGCCAATCTCGTTCTTCGTCGGCAAGACGTCGGAGATCATCGAACTGGCCGACTGTGCGATCATGGTCTCAGGCTCGGTGAGCCTGGAGATGCTGGCTCGAAGGACTCCCGCGGTCGTCTTGTATCGGACGACCTGGCCGACATACTTCCTCGGCTGGCTGCTGATCACCTGCAAGTACATGTCATTGCCGAATCTGATCGCCGGCCGCACCGTGATGCCGGAATTCATCAGCGTCGGCAGTCCCGCCCCGGCGACCGACGCCGTCGTGGATGAGGTCGATCGCTGGTTGAGCGACCATCAGAAACTCGACGACGCCCGCGCTGAACTGGAACAAATTCGCCAGCGGATCTACGTGACCGGCGCGACGTGCCGGACGGCCGAAGTGATCATTCAGCGTCTGGTCCAAGGCGCGCCCAAAGCGAGTGAGTCAGCCGCGGCGTGATGCCGAGCGGAGTCCGTGATGCACGAACCGAATCTCGCACTGCGCTGGGCGATGTTCCACTTTGCAGGCGGCGATGCGTTCCTGTGCGGGCTGTTGGGATTCGTCCTGTGCCAGGTGGCGCTGCTGCGCGTTCGCAGTCCTCGCGGCCGGCGCTGGTTGATCGTCGGAAGTCGATTCGGGTTGATCTGGAGCGTTGCGGTTCTGTCACCCGTGCCCCGGCTGTTGATCGCTCTGTTCATCACGTTGTTGCTGAGTTGGCTGGTCAGCCAATGGCGAAACCGCAAGGCGGCGGAGTCGGTCGATGCCACGTTCATTTCGCGACGTGAACGAGTCTTTCGACTCAGCCTGGCAGCGTGCGCTCTGATCGCAGTGCTCTGTGAGCTTCCTCATGTCTGGTTCGTGCGTCCAACGTCCACGGTGATGACGCTGTGCGTTGTCGGAGATTCGATTACGGCGGGGTTGAACGATGGTGAAGATACCTGGCCAAGGCGGTTGTCACGCCAAGTCAG
>JANMLE010001695.1:0-2511 GCA_031372385.1 Planctomycetota bacterium
TTGGGGATGGTGACGTGGTGGGCACTCGATGGCCGCATCCCGCGCTGCTGGTACTGTGTGACAGCCGGAGTCTGGCTGGGACGAGTCGTGTGTGTCTGGAAGCCCGAAATCATGTGCGCCCTGATCGCGAGCCTCGCGATCTTCACGGCGGGTCGGAACGAACACCTGCACGACTGGCTGAATTTCCGCTGGCTGCAATACCTCGGCAAGATCTCGTACAGCCTGTACCTGATCCACTACGCCGTCAGCCACGTGGTGACAACCGTCGGCTGGTCGCTGCTGGGAGGCTCGCCTACACCTCCCCAGGCCGCCGCCTGCCTCGCCGTCGCCCTGGCCAGCAGTATCGCCGCCGCTCATGTCCTGTACGTCTGCGTGGAAGTACCCAGCACCCGCTGGTCGGCCCGCTTGAAGCCGGCATAGCCCGGAAGCGAGTCTCGGAAAGAACAGGTCTGTTACTCGTCGTCGAACAGTTCCTTGTTCACCTGTTTCTTGGTTTCGCGTTTGGCCTTCTTGAAGTTGACGTTTTTGACGTAGTCGGGGTGTTCCGCGCGTTGCTTGCTGGACAACAGGCCCTCGATGGTCAGGAGTTGGACGCGGGGATATTGCGTCTTGCCGTCGGGTCCGCCGTGGAAGATTCCGGCCGAGGCCGCATCGGCCCGCATCTTGGTGGTCGGTTCATTCAGCGAGATGAGCAACGCGATGTCGGCCTTCTCGCGTTCACGGACGTGGTTCAGGGCGCGGACGTCGTCCGCCTTGAGTCCGCCTCCCTTCACGCTGACGACGATTTTCCGAGCGTCGTTGTCTTTGAGGTCATAGAAGAACTTCAGGCCGTCGATCCCCGTGTCGGCTCCCTTCTTCTTCCCCTGGAACGGCTGAGCCTCGACGAGCGAGACGGCCCACCACTGGAATTGATACTTGTCGCGCTCGGCCAAATCGCGCGCCGCGTCGAGGTCGCCTGGCGTGCCGTGAACTTCAAACTCGCACGCGGCCCCAAACGCATCTTTCAGCCGCTTCTCGATCAGCGAGATAGCGAGGTGCGTGATGTCGACGCCGATCCACTTCCGGTTGAGTTTTTGAGCGGCATGCACAGCCGTCCCGCATCCGCAGAATGGATCAAGCACCACGTCGCCTTCGTTGCTCGACGCTTTGATAATGCGATCCAGCAGCGCGAGGGGCTTTTGTGTGGGGTAGCCGAGGCGCTCTTGCGCTTGGGAGTTGATGGGCGGAATATCTGTGATCACGTCCTGAACGGCAATGCCCGCACTCAAGGGACGCTTAACTCGTGGCAGCCCCTCGGCGTCCGAGGCGGGTAGTTGGATCAAGTCGTTTTCAAATAGTAGGTCGAGGCGCTGTTGCACCGTCAGTTCGCCATAGTCGCTCTCACCAAGGAGTTCTTGGACCATCTTCATCGGAACGCCCCAATGACGCCCCTTGCTGGTCGGATTGAATCCCCGCCAAGCTGCGCCCGATTCCCCTCCACGAACACCAGAGCCGGTCAAGTTGTCCATTTGATAGGGTCGGTTGTTCTCGTCTGTGTGGCGATGTTTCGTTTTGATGTACTCGTCCGAGTGAGGCTGCAACTGCTGGTTCCACACTGATTCCGGGCCACGGCTGTAAAAGAGAATCGTGTCATGAACGGGACCGAAACGCTTTGAGCCACTGTGCGCAGCAGTCCTCTTCCAGATGATCTCATTCTTGAACAGCTCCTTCCCGAATACGCCATCCAACACGATTCTGAGGTAATGGCTGGCGGTCGGGTCGCAATGGAGGTAGAGCGAGCCAGTCGGTTTGAGAACGCGGTGCATTTCCAGCAGGCGGTTGGCCATCATCGTGAGGTAGGCCATCATGTCGTTCTCGCCGAGAAACGTCCGCAGGGCCTTCATCATTTCCGCCACATCCGTGTTGGCTTGATGCAGCAGTTCGTCGAACTCACGCTCGGCCTGCTCGGCCCAGTGCCACGAGTCCTTGAACGCCTCGATTTGCGCCTCGCTCTGCTGCCCCTTCGGCGATTTGAACAGCAGGTTGTAATCGCGCTTGGAGTTGAATGGCGGGTCGAGATAGATCAGGTCCACCGACTGGTCGGCGATGCTCTCCCGCAGGACGTGAAGGTTGTCGCCGTAATAGAGTTGATTCATCGCAGGCCCGTCGGTTGTCGGAAGGATGCTGAGCACGATTGGGAGAGCATGGGATCTATCACCGACAAGTCTAGCCGAGACTCGGCTCGGGGGACGAGACAAAGGCTGAATGCGGTGATCACGGATGCCTCGGTTTGGTGGCGACGGAGTCGACCACGGATTGCACGTTGTTTCTCACTTCGCCACCGCCGTCATACCGACCCGGTACAGATGCGTGCTCGTTCGCAGCAGCAGCGAGTTGTCGAAGACGGCGGGGGAGGCCATGTGTTGGCCTTCGAGTTTGTTGACCGACAGTTCTTCGTATTCGCGGCCGGGGCGGATCACCGTCGTGTCGCCCTCGCGGCTGCTGAAGTGGAGCTTGCCGTCGGCGTAGAGC
>JANMLE010001717.1:0-1632 GCA_031372385.1 Planctomycetota bacterium
GAAACGCATCGTTGACGATCGTCCACAAGACTTCGGTGCTGTAAACCTTCAGCATCGCCGTTTCGAGCATGTAGACTTCCAATCCGCGATCGATCAGTCCCGCGGTGACGCTGGTCATCGCCTCCATCGCGTACGTCCATGCGGCCATGCGGGCGAGCTTCTTCTGAACCAACGGGAATTCGCAGAGTTTCCGCCCGAACTGGACTCTGGTGCGCGCATGCGTCGTGGCGAGACGCAGGCTGGTCTTGGCCGCCCCGGTACAACAGGCTCCGAACGTCGTGCGGCCGAAGTCGAGAACCGTCAGCGCCACCTTCAACCCCTTCCCCAGTGGACCGAGGATGTTCTCCTTCGGGACCGACGTGTTGTCGAAGGCGAGCTTCGCGGTGGCGGTTCCCCGGATGCCGAGCTTCTCCATGCGCGGTTCAACCACGCGAAAGCCGGGCATGTCGGGCGTGACGAGGAACGCGGTGACAGCGGTGTCGGCGCGACCGGGAATCGCCGTGCGGGCCATCACCGTCAGCACGTCGGCGATCGCCCCGTTCGTGATGTACCGCTTCTCACCGTTCAAGACGTAGTGGGAACCATCGTCAGACAGCGTGGCCATCGTCTGCACGTTCGCGGCATCCGAACCGGCCTGCGGTTCGGTCAGCGCGAACGCGGCCAGCTTTCGTCCGCCGATCAGGTCCGGCAGCCAGCGTTCCTTTTGACTGTCCGTTCCAAACAGCAGCAACGCCCGCATGCCGATCGAATGGTGGGCGTTGACGAAGATCGACGTCGCACTGCACCGGCCGCCCAGTTCTTCGAGGATCTTGCAGTAGCCCAGTTGCGAGAACCCGCGCCCGCCCATCGACTCGGGAGCCGTCATGCCGAGCACACCCAACCGGCTAAGTCCGTCGATCACGCTGCGGGGAATGTCCGCCTGCCGATCGATCGCCGCGGGATTGAGATGCTCATCGCAAAAGGCGATCAGTTGCCGCAGCGCCGCATCGACCTTCGTCTGGTCGGCCGCCGTCAGCCGCGGGTACGGGAACACCAGATCGGCGACAAAGCGGCCGGCAAACAATCCCTTCGCCACACTCTCTTGCTTGCCCCCGGTGAACAGCAGTTCCTCCGCCTGCCGAACCTGCTTGTCACGGTCCAACTCACGCTGCGACTTCGTATCCGGCTTGGAGTCATTCATCGCATTCCTTCACATCGCGTGTATCACAGAATTGACCGACCGCGCCCGTCGAGCCGCGCCCGTGAGGAAGCGGCATTCATTGAAGTCCGCCCATCGACGCGCTCGCTGACGTCAGACGTGACAACGATCATAAGCTGACTCAACGAACGCCATCCACGCGCCAAACATGAAATCTTGGACCAACCATGCGGTTGATAATCGCCACTCTCGCCCGCGAGCCGCTGGAATAGGCTTACAAGCACGCAGCGCAAGCGAGTGAGTTTTCAAGCAGGGCCAATGCCTTTTTGAAGTTAGTCAGAATGTTGGGTGGGACCAGCGGCGCTTCGCCGCGCCGGCCCACCATCAATTCTCGATGTTTCCTGATGGTGGGCCGGCGCCCTATTCCAACTGTTCCTATGTCGCATCTTTGTTCCGGCCCGAAATCATGCGCGATCTGGAACTGCCGAAATACG
>JANMLE010001745.1:0-1650 GCA_031372385.1 Planctomycetota bacterium
GGCAGCGACAAGTTCGGCATCTATCCCATCATTCGCCGCGCGCTGCAGCGCACGGGTGCCGGGCTGCACGTGAAGACCGCGGGGACAACCTGGCTGGAGGAACTGATCGGTCTGGCCGAAGCCGGCGGCGACGGACTGGCATTGGCGAAAGAGATTTACGCCTATGCCCTGGAGCACGTCGATGAACTGTGCGCCCCGTACGCCAGCGTGATTGACATCGACCGCGCGCAACTGCCGGGCGTCGCCACGGTCAACGTTTGGACCGGCCCGCAACTCGCCAATGCCCTGCGGCACATTCCGAGTCACCCCGATTTCAATGCCCACGTGCGACAGTTGCTGCACGTCTCGTTCAAGATCGCGGCCAAGGCCGGAGCCCGCTACACGGACCTGCTCGAAGCCAACGAGGCGATCGTGGCCAAACAGGTGACCGAGAACATCTACGAGCGTCACATGCGGCCGTTGTTCATTGGCTGAAAGATCCCTCATGCAAACCCGTCCGCTCGGCAAGACCGGTCTCGAACTTCCGATCCTCAGCTTCGGCGCGTCGTCGCTGGGGCAGGAGTTTCGCAGCGTGCAGCTCGACGAGGCGCTGCAGAGCGTCCGCGTCGCCCTCGACTGCGGCCTGAACTTCATCGACACGTCACCCTTCTACGGACGCGGGATGAGCGAGGTGCTGCTGGGGATCGCGCTGCGCGGCGTGCCGCGCGACAGCTACACGCTCTGCACCAAGCTCGGCCGCTACGATCTCGGTCACTTCGACTTCAGCGCCAAGCGGGTGGCCGAGAGCGTCGACGTCAGCCTGCACCGGCTCGGCACCGACCATCTCGACATCATTCTCTGCCACGACATCGAATTCGTGCCGATGCAGCAGATTGTCGACGTGACGATCCCCGCGCTGAGAAAGATTCAGCAGTCCGGCAAGGTCCGCTTCATCGGGTTCAGCGGGTATCCGCAGAAGATCTTTCGCTTCATCTGCGACCAGACCGACGTCGACTGCGTCCTCTCGTACAACCAATACACGCTGCAAAACACCCGCTTCGCCGACGAATCGGTGCCGTACCTCAAGGCCAAGGGTGTCGGTGTGATGAACGCCGGACCGTTCAGCGCCCGGTTGCTGACGAACGCCCCCCTGCCCGCCTGGCTGAAGGAACCCGAGGCGGTGAAGGACGCCGCACGCCGCGCCGCGGCACACTGCGCGAAGCAGGGCGTCGACATCGCCAAGCTGGCCGTTCAGTTTTCATGCGCCCATCCGGACATCGCCACCACGGTCGCCGGCAGCGCGAACCCGACGAACATCCGCAATTGGGCGAAGTGGCTGTCGGAACCGCTCGACGAACAACTGCTCCGCGACGTCGAGGCGATCTTCGCCCCCGTCAAGAACCTCGGCCACGCCGAAGGGCTGCCCGAGAACAACTGACGCCGGTCGGCGCGGGACAACCAGAGCCTCATTCCCAAGCTCCCGCTTGGGAACGTGGAAGAAGTGAAAGCCAATATGACGTATGGTGAGCGCGTACTTACTCTAGTGGCCGCAGCGGGCCTATCTGCTCTGCTCTCGCTATGTTGTGCGGGATGTGCCTTGTTTTCTGGCAAGCAAACACGCCGAACGGCAATGGCTATCGCTGCAATCATCTGCGGACTCTTTGCAGGTGT
>JANMLE010001756.1:0-4256 GCA_031372385.1 Planctomycetota bacterium
ATTCTGTGAGCGGCAAGGCGCTAGCCGCCGGGGTTTCCAACTCACCGGCGGCTAGCGCCTTGCCGCTCACGGGAAGTTGCTTCGAGCCAATTCCTTAAACATCTGGCACCCTTCACTCATCACTTTGCACCGTCCGATTTCCCCTCCGGAAGGCGGCTGGGATAGCCGTAGATGTCAAACGAAGTTCGCCAACGGGAATAGACCCGCCGCATCGTTTCTTCGTCCATGTTGAACGAGTTCTTGGTGTATTTGTTCAGGGCCGGCAGTTCCTTTTGGATCGCCGGTTCCACCTGGTCCCACCCCCCCAGTCCGAGCGATTCGTAGACCCGCCGCATCTGGCCGAGCGGATCGGCTTCCAACTCTTCGTACTTCATTTCGTGCAGTCGGCCCGGGGGGATCAGGTGCTTGGTCCGCTCGTAGGTCTCGATGCAGTCCGCATAGACCTGCAGCACCTCTTCGTCCATCCCGTTGAAGTTCGGCTTGCCGAGGCCGTTCTCGCGGAACAGCGTCCGCCGCAGATGCATTCCCGAACTGAACACCGCGTACGGATCGCGGTAGATATAGATGAACTTCGCGTCGGGAAACATCTCCAGCAGGATTGGGATCCGAAACGTGTGCGACGGAGACTTCAGCACGACAGACTTGTTAGAGCGAACGGTCAGCCGCTTCACAAACGTCAACAACGCCTCCTGCCAGCGGCGGCGTTCGTCCGGAGTCAGTTGATTCAGGTCGAAGAACCGGCTGATCTTTTCCGGATCGCCCTGGTGGGCCAGCATCAGATAAGGGGAGAGCAGCGTCATCACCAACAACGCCATCTCATCTTCCTGCGGCAGACTCCAGCCGGTCGGAAGGTTGTCCATCGGCCGGGTCTTCGGCACGACCCAGCCCGTCAGTCGGGTCGTGATGTGCTCGGTCAGCAGGAAGTTCCGCGGATACATCACCTGATACAAATTTGGGTAGGTGAACTGGGGGTCGAGCGTCATCAGGTTGTGCAGCAGCGTGGTTCCGCTGCGCCAGTGGCCCAGGATGAAGATCGGCGGATGTTCGATCTTCTGCCGGGCGATCCTGCCACCGAACAGCACGGACTCCCACAGATCGTTCCACGAATTGAGCACGCTGACCGCGGTGATCGAGGCGATGCGCGGCAGGCTGGTCCAATGCATCGGCGGCCGGCTGGCGAGCAACCGCAACCACGCTCCAAACGTCAGCCCGTGCCAAATGCAGAAGTGTCCCTGCCCCTTGGGCTTGCTCTCCTTCCGAGCGGACGCTCCGTCCGCCTTGGGATTGGGCTGGTCGGTCGCGATCGCGGGGCTGCTCTGGGAAGACGGCGTCACTCGACACACTTTCTCGGAAAGACTGCGGGGTTTCGTGGGCTGGCAGGTTCTAACAAGTTGCTGCCGACCATGCGAGTTCGAAGGGGGGCGGGAGCAGGAAGGGACAAGGACGCATTGGCTAGCCGCGTGTTTCCGCCTCAGACAAACCGCTCTTCCATCACCGCGGTTCGGTACATCGTTCGAACGATCCGGAAACCGACGCTCTGATAGAGGCCGACAGCCGCGCGGTTTCCGGCGGTCACTTCGAGCACGATTCGGTTGCGACGGGCCAGGGCGAATCCTTCCAGCGACTTCAGGACCAGCGCCCGACCCAGCCCCAATCCACGATGCTCGGGAACGACACCGACATTCTGAATCGAGCCGGTCAACTCCGTCGGTCCCAAGCCTTGGATCGTCCCGCAGTCCTCGGGCATTCCGGCTTCAGTGCGGTGGACAATCAGCCAGGTGGCCGGGCCGAGAAAACTGTCCTGCTGGCTGATCTCATTCATCAGCCGCACGCATCCGAAGTATTCGCCGAGACTCGGAAAGACGGACGCATCCAGTTCATCCCGGAAGCTGCGATGCTTGGTGAGCGCGTGTCGTTCGACATCCGCCTCGTCCCACTCACCCCAGACATATCCGTCGGGCAACACGGAGGGCGGGATCGGCAATTTCGCCAGATCGATCTCCATCCGATACCGCTTGTAGTAATGCAGCCGCGTTGTCATGCCGAGATTCTAAACCGCAGTCAGACTCCGTCAAACGACACCGCTGAATCGGGGATTGGTTCCTTCAAGATTCGTCGGACCGCGCAGCGACATCAGGCAGAAGCATTGCCGTCAATGCGATTCCACGTCCGCGGCGGTTGGTCCCCACGGTTGAACCTGCCGCAGGTTCTTCCCGGCCAACGCCCGATAACAATCCGGCAAGTCAAAACTCTTCAGCACGGCCGGCACGAATGACGACAGCGGCCACTTGTAGTGCTCGGTCTCGGCGACGCTCGTCCACGACGTCAGCGCGTGCTTCAGAGTCACCTGCTGGACGTCGTCTGAAAGCACCGCGGCGAGCGTGGCCGGGATCGTGCCCCAGCCGTTCGCCGCCAGATGAATCTCCGTCCGACCGGACGACTTCAACCAGGCGATGACCCGCAGCAGATCGAAGGCGCGCTGCACGGGATAGGACTCGCCCAACATGATCGAATGGGCCGCGTAGAAATAGTCGTTGCCGTAGGGAGACAGGAACTGATTGGTGCCGCAGGTGTCCGGCCGCGAATCGCCGATGCCGCGCACATCGACCGTGTAGAACTCGGTCTTCGGTTCGGCGTCGAGCAACTCCTTCACGAATGGATCGTCCCGCAATTCCACGTCGCTCGACTGGTGCGACACGTACAACACACAGCGACCCGGACCGACCGGCGGACGTGAATAATTCGCCTTGTCGTCGAGCCGGTACACGATCGCCCGCACACCCGGTTCGGTCTGGACCGCGTACGTGGTGAAGCCCGCCTTCGGATACTTGCGTCCGCTGAGAGCCCGCAGGATCTCGTAGTCCGGCGGTGTCGACGGTCGCGCGGGAACGATCGCGTCGACCAGCCGCCGGACTGTCGCGGCATCCGGCTCACCGCGCTTCGTGGCCAGTTCCTTCGAGGCGGCCTGCGTGAACGAGAACATCGTCCGCGAACCCAAGTCCTCAACCTGTCCCTTCGGCGTACACCACAGGGTCTCGTCCTTTTCGATGGTGAGCTGCGGTTCGGTGTTCCCCTGCGCGACGCGGGTCTGTTCATTAAAGAAGCCGTACATCGCTTCACGGTTGGGCTGAGTGTACCCGTGTTCATTCGGGCCGATGAACAGCCGGATGTTCTGTTCGGTTCCCAGCAGCGACCAGAGTTTCTTCAGCCGCTGATAGGTCTCGGTCGAACCGCGCGCGTCGAAGTAATCCTGCTCGGCCGCCAGGATGATCACCGGCTTCGGAGCCATCGCGGCCAGAAAGTCGCCGTGATCGAGACCCAGCTTCAACACCAGCGGCGGACACTGTTCGGTGTCGGCGGGGAGTTCATTGTCGAAGTTGCGGCGGAAGGTGGTGACTGCGCAACTGGGGGCCGACATGGTCCAGCGCGGCTCGACACCGCTCAGCCACATCGTCATCGTCCCGCCGCCCGAATTCCCGGTGATCCCGACATGCTTGGGATCGACCTCCTCGCGCGTCAGCAAGTAATCGAGCGCCCGCATCCCATCCCAGGCGCGCCACGAACCGAAGTACTCGCCGATCAGGAACTGCTGATTGCCCCCCAGCAGGTGTTCGCCGACGCCGACACCGACCGTCGACTTGCTGTGCGAATCGTCAAGATACTGAATCCGCTCTCCCTGTCCGATCGGGTCGAAGATCAGCACGACATATCCCTGCCGGGCCAGCCCCTGCGCGAACGATTGATACGCCTCCGCCGCCTTCCCGTTGTTCGAATGCCCGCACGATCCGACCACGCCCGGCAGCGGAAACTTGCGGTCGTTCGGCACGTACAGGTTCGCGGTGACGAGAAACTCGGGGCGGCTCTCGAAGATCACCTTCTCGATCCGATACGCCTCACGCTCGACGACGCCGGTGACGCGCGGCTTGAGCGGTGTTCGTTCCGGAAACGGCCCGAAGCTCTCGCGAATCAATCCGCGCACGGCCTGAACATGCGCCTCGGCCTCGGCCTTCGTCGTCAACTTCGCCTGCCGCAGTTCGGCCAGCTTCTGCCCCGCCGCGACCTTCGCGCTGAGATGCTCCTGCATCATCCGCGGAAAGCGATTGAGCGGCGCGAGCAGACCGGCCCCCTTGTCCGCCGGCTTCTCAGCCGGCTGCGCGAACAACTGCGTATTGAACGCGACTCCCGCGATCCCCAGCGATGAGATCGCGAGCCATTCGCGCCGCGTGAGATCCTGCGTCATCGGCATTCGAAGATTG
>JANMLE010001778.1:0-3535 GCA_031372385.1 Planctomycetota bacterium
AAATCTTAATTCCCCCCGCCACGGTTTTTCCGTGGGGGGCTCGCGGGATTCTGCACTACTGTATTTGTGGGGGGCCACTTGTTGTGCAGAAGCCGTCGAGCCACCGGGACAAGCCCAGTGGCGGGGAAGCTAACTCATGCCGCTCGCCATACCACGGCCCGGCATCACGGATACGCCCGCCTCATTCGCGCTCCTTTTGATACGCGCGGAAATCGAATTGGTCCGCGCGAATCAAAAGGAGCGCGAATGAGGAACGCGTCACCGTGATGCCGATCCTAATGAGGCACCGTGCATTCATCGGAAGTCAGTAACGCACAGCCGTCCTACGCTCTCGCCGTTCGGCGTCGAAACCGGCCGACAATCCAGAACGGAGTCAGCAGGACTCCGACAGTCACCGTCCACGGGGTGAACGCCACCACGACCAGCACGACGGCCTTGCCCACTTGTTCCAACGTCTGCAGCGATCCCTGGAACGTGAGTGAAATCAGTGACGAGAACGTGGGCTCCGTGAAATGGTGCCGCTCGTACAACGTCACGACGACGGTCGCCAGGTCCGACTTGTTCTTCAGCAGATTGAACTGACCCTGCAGTTGTTCGACCTCACCCCGCACGCGGCTCAACTCGCGCTCGCATTCCAACGTGTCCTTCAGTTCGCCGGTCTTTTGCAGATGGCTCAGCAGCCGCAGTTCGCTGGCCTGCTTGTTGCGCAACCGGGCGTCCAGATCGGCGTAGGCTTCGGTCACGTCCTGGGCCTCGCGCGAGTTCCGTTGCAACTCGCCGAGTGTTTCCAATTCGGCGACGAATCCGTCGAACTTTGAGATCGGCACGCGAACCGTCCATTCGCTGTGCCGGTAGCCCGTGCGGCCCGTGGTTTCCTGGCGCGACAGGTAGCCGCCCGACTCTTGCACCGACTTGACCAGCGTCTGCAGCCGTTGCTGCGCGGCGGACAGATCGTCGACGAGGATTTCGATCTGGCTCGTGTAGATGATCTTGCGTTCCACCGAAACTGCAGGACCGTCCGGTGCCGCAGGATTCGCATTCGGGGCCTGTGCGACCTGGGGCGCGCGCGGCCCCGGATGGTCGGTCGCTCCGCCACATCCGCCGGCGTAAGCCGCGACCAGACAGAACAGCGACAGGCATCGACTCGATGGTTTGGAAAGCATGGAACGGCGCTCCTGAACAGGCCATCACGGATGACGACTTCCGGTACGAAGGATCAATCAACAGATCCACACCGCTGGCGTGTTATTCCCTCGTCGCTGTCTGAAGCTGATTCCAATCATGCGTGGCGCAGCAACGGTGCCCTTGTGACGCTGGGGAGCATGTAGGGTGGGACCAGCGGCGCTTCGCCGCGCCGGCCCACCATCAATTCTCGGTGTTTCCTGATGGTGGGCCGGCGCTCGAATCGAGCTGGTCCCACCCTACACTGAATAACGCAATGGCCCTTCATGTCTTGCCCGGAGCGCGGTCGAGAACACATAATGCCGCCCGTTTCCCCGGACTTCCTTCCGCCTCGAAAGCCCTCCCGATGAGTCCCTTTGATTCGTTGCGTGCCGAGCGATTGAAATCCCTCGTCTGTCGGCGTGACCTGTTGAAGATCGGACCGCTGGCGATTTCGGCGTCGGTCCTGCCCAGCCTGCTCACCGGATCGGTTCGCGCCGAGATCGCGGTGGCCCCCACGGCAAAGGCGAAGTCGATCATCTTTCTGTGGATGGCGGGCGGAGTCACCCACATCGATTCGCTCGACCCGAAGCCGGAAGCTCCCGAACAGATTCGCGGAACACTCGGCGCGATCCCGACCGCGCTGCCGGGCGTGTTCTTCAGCGAGGCGTGTCCGAACCTGGCCCGCATTGCCAAAGACCTGGCCGTGGTCCGCTCGTTCTCGCACGACAGCGACGATCATTTGCTCAGCCAGGTCTATACGCTGTCGGGCCGCAAGGTGACGCAGGCCCAACTGTTCACCGAGCCGAACATCGGGTCGATCGTGCAGTATCTGCTCGGCCCGCGAAACGGGATGCCCGGTTACATCGCCGTGCCCGGTATCACGCGGCCCGGACCACCGCCGCACAACCTGTTCGTGGGTGGTTGGCTGGGCAATCAATACGCTCCGTTCTGCGTCGGTGGTCAGCCCGAGCAGCCAGACTTCACCGTTGGTGACAAGTCCGAGAACCCGTCACCAAAGGCCGACGAAGACTTGAACCCGCCGGAGCTCCGCTTCCCGCAGGAGGTGACCATCGGTCGGTTGGAACGGCGCAGCCAGTTGCGAACCAGCCTGGAAGAATCGCTGCGTGGAGTCGATCGAGCCGGAGGACTGCCCGCGATGGAAGGTCACTACGGTGGTGCCTTCAAGCTGCTGATGTCACCGCAAGTGCGCAACGCATTTGACGTGACCACGGAATCGATTCAGACACACGACGAATACGGTCACACGAAGATCGGTGGACGTTGTCTGCTGGCTCGGCGATTGGTCGAAGCAGGGGCGCGCTTCGTGATGGTCGACTATGGCTACGATCCCGACTACGGCAACCTGTGGGACATCCACAACGTGCGCGAGCAGAAGTTTCCGCACGTGTCCGAGATGGTCAAGCGGGGCTACAACGTCGCCGGAATCGACAAGGCGTTTGCAGCCCTGATCACCGACCTCAAGCAGCGCGGCATGCTCGACACGACGATGGTCGTGTATCTGACCGAGTTCGGCCGGACGCCGAAGATCAACAGTCTCGGGGGCCGCGACCACTGGGGCAAATGCGGCTCGATGTTCTTCGCGGGGGCGGGGATTCAAACGGGGCAGGTTGTCGGAACCACGGACCCGCATGCCGCCTATCCGATCACCCGCCCGTATGGTCCCGCCGACATCTCGGCCACGATGTACCACGGCTTGGGGATCGAACCGGAATCGCGCGTGCCTGATCGTCTCGGCCGCCCCGTCGCGGTGCTCGATCACGGCGACGTGATCTCCGAAGTGCTCGCGTGACGGCTACTGTAGTCCCGTCGCTCCGCCGACGGGACACGACGCCGGTGGAATGTCCGGTCGCCGGCAAATTGTCCGGTCGGCGGAGCGACCGGACTACGGTAGATGCCCTCTGCTCTGAAAGCCGCCGCGCTTGAGTGCCACCACCGATCTTGTAACCGCTCTGCGACGGGGACTTGAACGATGCCAAGTTCACGACACCGCTGTTCTGATCGGCGTCTCGGGCGGTGCCGATAGTGTCGCTCTGCTGCGTGGCCTCGTCGAGTTGCGAGATGAGTTCTCGTTGTCGCTGCACGTCGCGCATCTCAACCACAAGCTGCGCGGTGCGGAGGGCGATGAGGACGCGGCGTGGGTCGAACGGCTGGCAACGTTGATGAGGCTGCCGGTCGAGATCGGCACCGTCACGAACGAACTGGCGAACGAACGCGGTGGAGTCGAAGAGGCCGCACGGGACGCCCGGCATCGGTTCCTCAACGAGACCGCCGCGCGAGTCGGCTGCCACGCGATCGCGCTCGCCCACACGGCCGACGATCAGGTCGAAACCGTGTTGCACCATCTTTTTCG
>JANMLE010001811.1:0-8824 GCA_031372385.1 Planctomycetota bacterium
GAGTCTTTTTCATGCCGCAATTTGTCGCTTTGAGTCTGGTTGAGCGATGTCGTGCGGCATGAAAAAGACTCCCGACCCCTTCTCGGATACCCTCTGAAAGGAACCGTCCTTCGTGACCAAAGCCGATACTGCGACCAAGCCCGCCGCTTCCAAGGGCGGGTTCTGCAACGATCTCAAGATTCTCTGGCACATGGCTGTCACTGGCGGGCGTGGCAAGACGCACGAGGAGCGGCTGGAGAACTTCTACTCGGGACAAGCTGCGGGCTACGATGCGTTCCGCAAGCGGCTGCTGCATGGGCGCGAAGAGTTGTTCACGGCGCTCCCCACCGTCCCCGGCGGCGTCTGGGTCGACATGGGCGCCGGCACCGGTGAGAACGCCGAAAACTGGGGCGAGCGACTGAAGGACTTTTCGCGCGCGTACCTGGTGGATCTCAGTTCGTCGCTGTTGAAGGTGGCCGACCAGCGGATCGTGGCACGCGGCTGGCAGAACGTGACCACGGTCC
The DNA here is from genome assembly GCA_031372385.1 of Planctomycetota bacterium. GTDB lineage: Bacteria > Planctomycetota > Planctomycetia > Planctomycetales > Planctomycetaceae > Schlesneria. Next base: position 504 of record JANMLE010001811.1, read on the forward strand.
ATGCCGACGCCACCAAGTTCGTGCCTCCCGAGGGGGCGGCCGACATCGTCACGTTCTCGTACTCGCTGACGATGATCCCCGATTGGTTCCTGGCGCTCGATCAGGCGCGGCGCATGCTGAAGCCGGGCGGCATCCTGGCCGTCGTCGATTTCTTCGTCGCCCGCAAGTGGCCGGCCGACGGACTGACAAAGCACCGCTGGTCGACGCGCACGTTCTGGCCCACCTGGTTCGCCAACGACAACGTCTTCCTGAACGGAGACCACATCCCGTACCTGCAAAGCCGCTTTGAAACATTGACATTGCAGCAACATCGCGGCAAGGTTCCGTACCTGCCGTTCGTCCGCGCCCCGTACTACCAGTTCGTCGGTAGAAAGCCGGCCGACGAGACCGTCTGAAGTGTCTCTACACACTGGTCAGCCTCTGGTCACACTCTCATCTGCAACACGAGACAAATCAGAAATGCGAAGATTCGCGGCATACTTCTGTTTCTTGAGTGCGTGCGCCTGTTCCGGCTTCATCTTCGCTGATGACGTCGAATTGACGCGAGACAAAACGATGGACGGGACATGGCGAGCTGACATCTCTGGATCGCAGTCAGTCGTTCTGGTCATCAGTGGATCAAACATTGAAATGCATGCGAATGCCGGGGAAAAGCGGCTTCCGATATGGTCCGGCAAAATGACCATCTCGAAAGAAAATCCGGATTCACACATGGATTGGACCGAACTCGTTTCGGGACAAAACAAGCTCCCGGACAATCGATGCTTGTTTCGGTTTCGTGGTGATACGCTTCTTGTCATCGGTGGCGGCCCGGATCGCCGACCAACCCGTTTCTTTTCCGGTCCCGGAGCCGAGCCGAAAGCACTGCTCTTCATCCGTATCGAGGGCACCAGCGAGAAGGCCGAACAAGACCCCCAACCAAAAGGTCGGTAGGGCGCGGAGTTGATCTGGATACGCCACAGTGGCAGTCCGGTTAGCATCGTCATTCTCGCCCGGGAATCACGGACCCGATTCACGTTCGACAGGGACCGCAGGGAGGATGGTCAACCATGGCGAAGATCTTCTACAGCATGGCGGGTGAGGGGCGCGGACATGCCGTCCGCGTGAGGACGCTGGTCGAGCATCTGCGGCACGAACACGAACTGGTCCTGTTCGCTCCGGACGAGGCGTACGATTTCCTCGTCAAGTCGTATGGCGACGAACGTGCGGTCGACAACGTGCGGTTGCTGCGCATCCCCGGCATCAAGTTCCATTACACCGGCGGCAAGATCGACCTGTTCAAGTCGATCGGCCACGGGCTGAACTACGCCCGCCGCGATCTGCCGACGCTGGTCAGCGCCTTCCGCCAGCGGATCGAGGCGGAGCAACCGGATCTGTGCATTGCCGACTTTGAACCCTCGCTGCCCCGCGCCGCCCGCAAGGCCGGTGTGCCGCTGATGAGCATCGACCATCAGCACGTGCTGCTGGCCTACGACCTGAAGACGCTGCCGCTGTTGCTGCGACGGTATGCGTGGTGGATGAGCTGGTCGGTCCGGTGCTATTACGGACGCGGCGACTACGAGGCCGTCGCGTCGTCGTTCTACACGCCGCCGCTCAAGCCGGGTTTTGAACAGGTCCGGCAGGTCGGTCCGATGCTGCGCGAGGAACTGGTCGCGACCGTGCCGCACCAGGAGGATTTCTTGTTGTCGTATCTGCGCCCCAACACGCCCCCCCGCGTGCTGGAAACGCTGGCCGGGTGCGGCTGGGACGTGCGCGTCTACGGGCTCGGAGAGCGACCGCGACAGGGCCGCGTCTCGTTCCACGCGATTGACGAACGCCGCTTCGTCAACGATCTCGCCCACTGCGCGGCACTCGTCAGCGCCGCGGGAAACCAACTGCTCGGCGAAGCGCTGTTTCTCGGCAAGCCGGTCTTCGCGATCCCCGAGGAGATGCACCACGAACAGCAAATCAACGCCTGTTTCCTGCAGCAGATGGGAGCCGGAAACTGGACGACGCTGGAATCCTTTTCCCCCGCGCCGCTGGCAAAGTTCCTGTCGCAGTTGGATGACTTCCGGATCAACACCGCCGCGCTGTGCGGTCGACTAAACGGCACACCCGACGCGCTAGCGGCGATCCGCGAAACCCTGGCCCGGCGCGGGCGTGCCGGTGTCTCTTTGGAACGTTTGAAGAACTGAATCCCCCATGTCCAGCGACACGCCATCCCAACCGGAGCCCTCACCCGCACCATCGCGACGTCCGTTTCGCCGTTGGCTTGTGTTGATCGCGGCTGTCATTGGAATTGTCGTCGCCGACGGTTCGCGCATCACTCCCGCCGATCCGACCAATCCGATCGTGCTGCGTGTGAATGGCGCCACGCCGCTGGTGTACCCCGATGTGACTGTGCTGCGCGTCGCCACCTTCAACATCCACAGCGGCCGGGGAACAGACCGCCGGTACGATCTCGCCCGGACTGCGGCCGTGTTCACGTCTCCTCCCGATGTGCTGGGGCTGAACGAAGTCCGCGGAACATGGAACGAGTCGCTGTGGCCGGATCAGGCGACCCAGTTGGGCGGCCTGCTGCGAATGCGCTCGGCGTTCGTCCCCACCGAGCGGCGCTGGTGGCACGACCACTTCGGCAATGCCCTGCTGACGCGCCTGCCGCTGCGCCAGATTCACCGCCTGCCGCTGGCGGGAACTCGCGGGAAGGCGTTCCGCTGTGCCGCGCTGGCCCAGTTCGAGTTTCAGCAACAGACGGTGCAACTGCTCGCCGTCCACGTCGACAGCCAGTCGGACCGGGAGGCGCAGTTACGCGCCGTCATCGCGCTGTTCCTCGGCCTGAAGTCTCCGGCGATCTTGATCGGCGACCTGAACTCGAATCCCGACGATGCTCAACTCCAAGAGTTGCTCGCCCACCCCGATGTCGTCGATGCTTTGCACGAGTCACCGCCCGATGCGCGGGGACGCCAACACATCGACTGGATCCTGGCCAAAGGCTTCCGCTGCCGGTCGGCACGCTTGATCGCCAATGAGGCCTCGGACCATCCCGCCGCCGAAGCTGAATTGGAAATCATGTCATTGTCCCACTAAGCCCACAGCGCCAACTTGGCCGTTTCGGTGCGGAAGGCTGAGACAGCCTCTTCAGCCCGGAGGGCGTCCGATGGTAGCCCACGGCGCGAGCCGTGGGTTGAGTGGTGAAGAGGCCGTTAGCCCGGAGGGCGATACTTCGATGAACCTTCCGCTTCCTTCGAGGTGTCGCCCTCCGGGCTGATTGGAAACTGCTGCCGATTTCCCACGGCTTGCGCCGTGGGCTACCATCTGACGCCCTCCGGGCTAAAACCACCACGACCGCTATCAGGTCAGCGCTGTAGATCTGACGATGTCTTGCGACCGTCACCTCACCATGGAGCCACCGTTGAGCCACGTCGATGTCATCAACCTCTTCGAACTGATCTGGTGGCCGGCTTTGGGAGCGGTCATCGCCGTCCGCAGCAGACAGGCAACACCCGCTTGGCGTCGGCTGGGATTCGTGGCCGCCTTCTGGCTGGTGCTGTTCGGCCTGTCGGATGGTGTCGAACTGTGGACCAAAGCCTGGTGGAAACCGTGGTGGCTGCTGCTTTGGAAGGGAACCTGCATCACGGTCTTGGTCGGCTGCGCGGTCGCACGGGTTTGGTTCAAGAGGCGGCGGCTGTAATACGCGGGTGCCCTGTTTGACCGGTGCGTCGGTTGGGATGTGGCACTGCTTGGTCACCTTGGGGCGAGCAGTGCGATTGGTCAACGTACAGCGAGGATCGGTTTGATGTCAGACGTAAATGAAGCCGTCATTTTCGGAACGGATTTCGCCGAGTTTTGCAGGGCGATGACGAAGGTGATTCAGGAGGCTCCACCTGACGTGAAAGCGCAACTTAGAGAGATTCGTCGAAATAGTTTCGCGGCTTTTGGGTTCGACGGTGCGTTCGAACGACTCAACGGCAAGACCGTATCTCAGATTCTTGCAGGGTATGAACCTGGCAAGGCTCAAATGATAGCCGCAATTGAGGTCGATGGAATTCGTGTTCGTCTGCTTGATGCGCCTGGCAATCTCCGAGAGAGTCAGGAGCCGACGTAGCCGTTAATGCCCCCTGGCAGGAGGTTCGCCACGCGGTCGGTACAGAGTTCATCGCTGCATGCGATGATGCAAACAGATTGGCTTGCGTTTGTTCCTGACCGGGGCTTCGAGAAGACGCTCCAGCCCCGACCACCCTGCCGCAATAAGAAATACGTTCGCATGGAATCACCATTTCTGCCCCCAGGCAGTGGGCCATTACCTGAAACCGAGGGCGCGAGATTCCGCAAGGCGCTTATGGGTTGTCTGCTGCGACACGAAGGATTCGCGTCGCACCCGCAGGAAGTGGTCCAAATCGGGTATTGGCACTCGCTCCTGGGAACGGGGGATCGTGATTGCGTCTTCGGCCTCCACCTGCCGTTTCTTCAGGCGTACACCGGCGAGACGGTACGCATTCTTCAGGCGGAGTTATTAAAGGCGTTTCCAAACTGGGCGCTGATCATCGCCCCGGGAAGTTCCGGGATCGACGAGTTGTGGATCACCGTCGACCGGGTCGTCTATGAGGATCGCGTGATCGACGATGTGGACGAATTCATGGCGACACTTCGCTTGGAAGAGCAACGGGGCCGTGATGCCACACTCGGGTCCGAATTGCGTCAATTGGCCTGGCTCCGGCCACTCCTTCCGGGTCTCACCGCGAAGATGAACGCGGGCACTCCCTATGCAATCGCTGGAACGTTTGACAACTATTGCGGCAAGCGGGAGCGGATCGTCGTCTGGGTGCTCTCGCCGTCCGATGTTAGGGATGTGATGGTTGGACCTGTTGGCGAATCTCCTTCCCAAGCTGGCTTGATGTATCCCGTGGAGTCTCATGGTCTCCTCCACGACAAAAGATACAGAATCGTCAATGGTGAAAGGGAATCGATTGAGGCGCCGTACTGGTTGTATGGCTGCATCATCCCGGACAGTTACACCGGCGACACGTTGCTCGTGGTGGATGAACTGAACAACACGACCGACGAGATCCCATACGACCGGACTCAGATCATTCGTGACGCGGACTTGCCACGAGTCCCGCTCCCATAATGCAATTGGCGGCTGGGCGTCCCTGTTTGACGGTTGAAACCTGTCACTGCCTGGCCTTCGCCCGATCAAAACACAAACAGGAACTCATTCGCGTTCAGCAGTGCGCGGCAGAAGGCGGGGAGGCCGTGTTGGGCGATGAATTGGGCGGACGCGGCTTGTTCTTCTGCGGTCGGGGGTCGCAGGAATGTCAGCGCGAAGGCGCGTTGGATTTGCGCCTGGGGATCGGCACCGGCTTCCTGTTCCAGACGTCTCGCGAACAGCGTTGACTGCTGCACGATGAAGTGGCTGTTGAGCAGATTGAGCGCTTGCAGTGCGGTGATCGAACTGGTGCGCTTCGGGGTGATCTGGCCGGCGTCGGGACAGTCGAACTGGCCGAAGGTGTCGTCCAATTGCATGCGGGGCTTGGATTGATAGACCATCCGGCGCCACTCGGCCGGGCCGAATTCGTGGCGGGTGTTGTAGACCTTCACGTAGTTCGTGTTCGGTTCAAACAGGTCGAAGCCCGGCCCGCCCATGCGGTCGTCGAGGTTGCCGCAGACGGAAAGGATCGCATCGCGCAGCGGTTCCGCTTCCAGCCGCCGGGGCGGGAAGCGCCACAGCAGTCTCGATCCGGCGTCCGCCTGCATCCCGTCCGGTCGAGGGGTGCCGTTCTGGCGATAGGTGGCCGAGGTCACGAACAGGCGGTGGAGGCGCTTGGGCGAGGAGTTTTCAGTGTTCAGTGTTCGGTGTTCAGTAAAGGCGGAAGACTTCATGGCGTTACTGTCTCCCTTCTTGCTGGCCACTGACCACTGACCACTGACCACTTCCTCAGCCAGCCAGTCGAGCAACTCGGGGTGCGACGGCCTCGCTCCGTTGCGGCCGAAGTCGCTGGGGGTGGTGACCAGACCCTGGCCGAAGTGGGAGTGCCAGAGCCGGTTCACCAGGACGCGCGCGGTGAGCGGATGTGCCGGGTCGGTGATCCACTGCGCCAACTGCCGTCGCCGCGTCGCTTCGGGGGCGTCGACGGGGAGTGTCCATGTTGGCCCGAATGATGCGAGGCTGGCCGGTGCGATTGGTTCCTTCGGTTGCAGCGGGTCGCCGCGATGGAAGCGGTGCGTTGGTTCGGGGGGGGCGAAGCGACCGGCATAGACCTGCGACGGCACCGTCAGGTGGCGCAGCGTCTCGTTGAGTGCGGCCTGCCGCGCGGTGAGGCGATCGGCCTCGCGCTGGTCCGGCCCGTTGACGAGACTTCGCGCCGGCGGCGATGTTGTCGGGCTTCCGAAGGGCTGACGGTCGTCGGCCGTGGCGACGACGCGCAGGCTGTCGGCGGTCAGGCCGATTTCGATGCGGTACTTCGTGGCAATGCGGTCGCTGAACTTGCCGTCGGCGGGACGGTCGCGACTCCACAGCACGCGGTCGATTTCGACCGCCTCGGGAAACTCGAACAACACCCAGCCCCGGCCGGGCTCGTTGGAGATCCAGCTCGCGCCGTTGCCGTAGCGTCCGTCGTGGACGTGCGGGAGTTGGTGAATCTCATAACCGGGCAGGTTCGACGACGACGTGACCTTCGTGCCGTGGGTGGCCAACGCGACGTTGCGAGGCTTGGCTTCGGTCGTGAAGACCTCCACTTCGTCGAGGCATGGTTGTGAGCCGCCGTTGGTCTCGTCGATGGTGAACCGGACGAACTTGGCGCGCGTGGGGGCGAAGCGGTCGATGTTGGTGCGGCGATGCACGGCCGCACGAAGAGGAGACCTGCGGTCGGGCGTTTCGGCGGGGTCGGGAGACCCGCGCCGATCAGCGGGCTGCGCGGCGACAGCAGCCAGCGGTTCGAAGACCCACAGGGCGTGTTCGATCTCGTTCAATTCGGCATTCACGCGGGCGATTTGTTGCTGGTGCTGTTCGACGTTGTTTGGCGCGAGCGATCGGTCGCCGTGTTGGACTCCCGCGAAGACCGCCTTCATCGAGTAATAGTCCACCTGTGAGATCGGGTCGAACTTGTGGTTGTGACAGCGGGCGCAGCCGACCGTCAGTCCCATGAAGGCGCTGCCGGTGGTGCTGACCATGTCGTGCAGTTCGTCCGCCCGCTGCTGTGCGGTGAGTCCCGGATCGGGACTCTTCACCCGGTCCCAAGCGCCGCCGACGATGAAGCCGGTCGCCTCGTCGACACCCAGGGCATCGCCGGCCAGTTGCTCGGTGACAAACTGGTCGAACGGCTTGTCGTCATTGAAGGCGCGGATCACGTAGTCGCGGTACGGCCAGGCATTGGGGCGCGGCTGATTCGTTTCGAAGCCGTCGCTCTCGGCGAACCGGACCACGTCGAGCCAGTGCCGGGCCCAGCGCTCGCCGAAGTGCGGCGAGGCGAGCAGGCGATCGACCAGCCGTTCGTAGGCGTCCGGGTGCTGGTCGGTTGTGAAGTCGGCGACCTCGTCGGGTGACGGAGGCAGGCCGAGCAGATCGAAACTCAACCGGCGGATCAGAGTCACGCGATCTGCTTCGGGCGAGGGATCGAGTGCTGGTGCCGCATTGCCGTCGGTCGTGCGGAACCGAAGACGTTGGTCGATGAAGGCATCGATCGGGTTGCGCGCCCAACGATTCGAGACCTCGGGAACAGCGGGGCGTTGCACGGGGCGGAACGACCAGTGCGACGCGGGGTCGTCTGCGCCCGCGGCCGAGTCGGGCCATTTGGCCCCCTGATCGATCCACGCGCGGAGCAGCCCGATCTGTTCGGCGGACAAGCGGTCCCCCTCGGGCGGCATCAACAGGCCGTCTTCCAGTCCGGCCACGAATCGGACCAGCGGGCTTTCAGCGGACTTGCCGGGGACGATCGCCGGGGCGTAACTCTCGCCACCTTTCAGTGCGCCCGATTTCACGTCGAGCCGCAATCCGCCGCGCTGCTTGGCACCGTCATGGCACGAGAAACACCGCGACTTGAAGATCGGCTGAATGTCTTGCACGAAGTTGACCGCTCGCGCGGCCGCCGGTGGCAGCGGGTTCGAGTTGTCGGCACCCAGCACCGCGTTCGAAATGCCCAGCAGGACGACGAGAGTTCTTGTCAGGATTGGCATGGTGGGGTCAGGCGACCGGCAACACGTGGCCGACGATCTTGTCCAGGCCTTGCGTGAACACGTTGCGGATGCGGTCACGCTCCAGTTCGTCGCCGAGACGCGCGTCGAACGGGTCGACGTTGATCGGCAGCTTGCGTTCGCGCCACAGGTAGTACCAGACGTCTTCGTGC